>JALEWG010000204.1 GCA_022788065.1 Lachnospiraceae bacterium
TATTCCGTCTCCAAAATCTCTGCTCCATGCTTTCGTTTTAGGGGTAAAGCATTGAGATTTCTGAATTGAAATTAGATTTACAGAACCGGCTTTTGCCGTCAGAACTTAGAACCTGAATGCTTTATCTGTATTCTATCACAGGCAGAAATATGGGGCAAGAACGAAATCAATCTGCTTCCTCCATTTGTCTTTTTGCCTCTTTAAACAGCTCCCGACTGCACTCTGTCAGCTCGAAGATTTCTGACTCCGGCTTATTCTTCTTTAACATATTGCAGACAGTACGCAATGTATTTTGCTGAATTCCTTTTTCAATTCCTTTCTGAATTCCAATCTGTTCCATCTTCTCAGCGACAACACACATTTTGGCTCCTTCCTCTTTTTCTTCTTCTGTTATTTTTTCATAGGCCTGCTCATATCTGGAATCTCCGGACAATGCCTCCAGCGCATTCATCAATTCCTCCGGATGAAGCAGTTTTCTCTGGTAGGTCTGTAAAAATGCCTCCCACTCCTTCGGGTTCTTTCGGGTCGCCGCATATTCCGCAAGGATCCGAAAATCCGAGCGGAATCGCTCTCTCACCTCCTGTGGCAGCTTCGACATTTCGATTAAATGGAAGGAATAGTCTGATACCATCGGTCTCAGTTCCTCTTCCAATTCCTCCGGGAAGTTCAACATATCATGGAGGCAGCGGGGACCGTTCCATTCTTTCTCTCCCCAATGCAGAACAGCTGTCACCACAGGCGCCAGCTTCTGATGGTCATGAAGCCGCCTGGTATAGGCCCTCTTCTTCTCTTTCCTGTTTTGGGCCATCAGCTTCTTTACCTGCGCCTCATAAGAGGCATACTCATAACCCATGATCCGTTCCGGCATGGTATTATCCACCCCGGTCTGATTTTCCAGGCTCCAAATCAGACGATATTCTCCCTGTCTCTGATCTGCTTTCCGCACATCCCGAAAGCCCTGCTGCACCGTACCATCCATGTTTTTCGTAAAGCTTTCTGTCGGTAGGGAGATCAGGTTTTCTTCCTGCAGAATCTTTTTCCCGCCAAACGCTATCCCATTATAGATATCCGCGAATACATCATTCCAATCTTCCAACTGCTTTTGTGTCACATCCTTCTGCATAACCCTCCATTTCTTCCGGATGCAAATATGGTACGAACGGAGCTGCGGAGATCATCAGGAAAATAATTCATCCACTGAAATATGCAAAGAAATGTCTCGGCAAAAAGCTGTTATATCGCCCTATCTAGGAACAGTATAGCAACTTATGGCTCCTCCGTCAATCATATGGATCCGGAACTGCTTCTTTTGTTGTTTTGTTCTTTCTGGTAACCCTGCGGCAGACAGCCGCTCTCACTGGTGCAGCGCACGCACCATGATTGAAATAAAAGACGATACCCTTCGGTATCCAAATACAGGAGAATTCCTGTGAGGATAGAATATCATATCCAAATCGGGAAGTAAAGGGGATTTGCAATCAAAAATACGCAAAAATACGAAACAAAACAATTACCCGGGCCGGGCTGCAGGAGCGCGTCTTTCCCACGCCCCGATTCCCTGTCCGGGTATTGCTTCAATATATTCCGGCTGGCGGGCTCACTCCTTCCCCCGTCTTCCTACCACAACGAATCTTCCATCCTCCACATGGTAACTGCAGGTGGAAAGCAGCAGAAATTCGTCGTCCGCGGTTGGGGTGATTCCCGTATCATAGAGGGAGGCGCGGCTCACACCGTCGATAAACTCTTCGCACTGCTCCTTGGTCAGATCTCCGACGTACTGGTAATAGCGGAAGCCGTCTTCGCCGTCATTGAAAATTCTTGTCTGAAAGGCCGCAAAAATCTCATACTGACGGCTGTCCTTTAATGTATCAAACTCAATGACCGGATGGGCTTCCCAGAATGATTTGTCCACGTATCTGTCCAGTTCACCAAACATGGTGCCGTTATTCATATTGTGGGCATAGATAATGATACTCTGGCTGTCCGTGTCACAGAGGTCCCCCATAAACGGGGTTCCGCTAAAGGAATTCTTACCGTAAAAATCCCGGTGGATATAATATTGCTGATCCTCCGGCGTATGCATCACCGGATAGTCAACCTTCGTTCCCTCAATCCGCAGCCAGCCAACAAAATCCGGATTCAGTTCAGCCAGTTCCTGATAGTTGGGACCCGGAGTCTCTTCTCCGCTGTCCGCCGCCCTATCCGTTTCGCCGGCAGCACTAACTGTCTGAGTGGTCATCTC
>JALEWG010000223.1 GCA_022788065.1 Lachnospiraceae bacterium
GTTATGTACTTCCGGCAGTTCTTGTATTTCTTCTGATCTTAAGCGCGACGACTTCCCTGTTTGCGTTCAGTGAAAAAGGACCGGGCAGCATGCATGCACCGCTTCTGGTTTCCCTGATTGGAGGACTTTTATTCGGAGCCATCGCTCAGAAATGCAGAACCTGCTTCGCAGGAAGTATCCGTGACGTAATCTTAATGAAGAACTTCGATCTGATTACCATTATCGGTGGTTTCTTTGTTGTAATGCTGATCTTCAACATGGCAACAGGCGGCTTCAAGCTTTCCTTCACCGGCCAGCCGGTTGCACACGCACAGCACATCTGGAACTTCCTCGGCCTCTACGCCGTTGGATTTGCTGCAGTTCTGGCAGGCGGATGTCCGTTAAGACAGCTTGTTCTCGCAGGACAGGGCTCCACAGACTCCGCAGTTACGTTCCTTGGCCTTTTAGTAGGTGCAGCATTCTGCCATAACTTCGGTCTTGCGGGCGCAGCAGCTGCTGCAGCAACCGAGACGACGCCGGCAGTTGCAGGCGGCCCGGGCGTAAACGGACAGGTTGCTCTGATCATCTGCATTATCGTGCTGTTTATCATCGGTTTCGCACCAAAGAAAAAAGCTCAGTAGCTCAGTGACAGAAAAGAGGGAATTGTTATGTATGAAGTAGACGCAAGAGGATTATCCTGCCCGGAGCCGATCATGCTGACACAGGCAGCCATCAAGAGCCACGGAAATGAGAAGATCAAGGTTCTCGTAAGCGAACCGCATCAGAGAACCAACGTGGAGAAATTCGCAAAGAGTCAGGGCAAAAAAGTATCGGTTTCGGAGAAAGGTGACGAATTCGAACTGATTATCGAATAGAAAGAGATGCCATGAGACAGAAAGAATGGAAGTTAGTGATTACATTCCATACAACATCAGACGCCATCGCCTTTGAAAAGGCCTGCAAGGAGCACGGAAAACCGGGCCGCATGATCCCGGTTCCGAGAGAGCTTTCCGCAGGCTGCGGGCTGGCATGGGCGACCGCCCCGGAGGAGAGAAAAGGAATGGAAGAGTTCCTGAAAGAACAGAATATCTCCTGCGAAGACATCGCTGAACTGTATTATTAGAAACTGACAGGCGCCGGTTTTTCTCAATGCGGAAAACGGCGTCTGTTTTCCGTATCTGAAACCAATCACTGCCTGAAAAGGAGTCAATTATGAGTATTTATCTGGACAATGCCGCGACCACCATGCATAAGCCTCAGTGCGTGATCGATGCAGTGGTTTCGGCCATGCAGCATATGGGGAATTCCGGGCGGGGCGCCCATGACGCGTCTCTTGATGCCTCCAGGACAATATTCGGAGCGAGAGAGCGGATCTCGGATCTTATGAATCTCGGAAATCCGAAGCAGGTGGCATTCACCTCCAATTCCACGGAGGCGTTAAACACTGCGATCCTCGGACTGTTCGGTCCGGGAGACCACATTATTTCAACGGTGATGGAGCATAACTCAGTACTGCGTCCCCTGTATCGACTGGAGGCAGCCGGCGCGGAAGTTTCCTTTGTTCCCTGCGATGAGAAAGGCTGTCTGAGAGCAGGGCTGTTTGAAAGTTACCTGAAATCCAACACCAGAGGAATCGTCTGCACACACGCTTCAAACCTTACAGGCAACGCCAACGATCTGGAAATGATCGGAGCATTCTGCAAAGCGCACGGCCTTCTTTTTGTGGTTGACGCGTCCCAGACGGCCGGTGTGCTTCCCATCGACATGAAGGCCATGAATATCGACGTAGTGTGCTTTACAGGCCATAAGGGGCTTTACGGGCCTCAGGGAACCGGCGGGCTGTGTGTCCGTGAGGGAATCTCTGTCCGTCCGCTGAAATCCGGCGGAAGCGGCGTCCACACATACTTAAAAGAGCATCCGTCTGAAATGCCTACCGCTCTGGAAGCCGGCACATTGAACGGACACGGAATCGCAGGGCTTTACGCGGCCCTTGGCTTTTTAAGGGAAACCGGGATCGATACGATCCATCAGAAAGAGCTGTCGCTCATGAGAAGATTTTTAGACGGGGTAAGGGATATCCCCTCCATTAAGCTCTACGGAGATTTTGACACCGATTACCGGGCGGCAGTCGTTTCGTTAAACCTTGGTGATTATGACTCGTCGGAGGTAAGTGACGAGCTGTCCTACACGTACGGCATCTCAACAAGACCCGGAGCCCACTGTGCACCGTTAATGCATGAGTCTATGGGCACTGTCGACCAGGGAATGGTCCGTTTTTCCTTCTCCTGGTTCAACACCGAAGAAGAAGTGGATGCCGCGGTGCGTGCGTTAAAAGAACTTGCATAAAACGGACGAGAGTATAAATATAAACTAAGGAGCGGATACTGATTCTTTTATCAATACCCGCTCCTTATAACATTTCGTCCATTGGATTGTACCTCTTAGTTTTCATATCTAT
>JALEWG010000230.1 GCA_022788065.1 Lachnospiraceae bacterium
CTTTCTCTCCAGAATATCATTGGAAAGAAGCTGTCTCTCCACTTCCTCAAATCCGATTCTCGCGATCGTATCGGCGAAACGCTCGCCGGTCTTTCCCTGCTCACGGAATAAGAGAATTGCCTTCTCAACGGTATCCAGAAGCTCTTCCTCCGATGTAAAGATCTTGGATAACGGCTTGCCGTGGGCAACCTTCTTGCCCCATCTTCCGCCGATATAGATCTTGTAGCCCGGTGTGCCTTCCTCGATAGCGTCAAACGGACATTTTCCTACGCAGCGACCGCAGTTGTTGCATTCTTTTGCATCGATCTCCAGAACACCATCCTCGACTTTCGCGGCCTTCATCGGACACATGGCCTCGATCTGACATTTCTTGCAGCCATTGCACATATCCTCGTCAAAGTTCGGAACCAGCTGTCCTACAATACCCAGGTCGTTCAGATCCGGCTTTACACAGTTGTTGGGACATCCGCCGGTGGCGATTTTAAATTTATGCGGCAGTCTTACGGTGTGGTATCCCAGATAGAATCTCTCATGGATCTTCTCGGATAACGCAAAGGTATCGTATAATCCGTACTGGCAGGTCGTGCCCTTACAGGATACGACCGGACGTACCAGAGAACCGGTACCGCCGGTGATCAGACCTGCTTTTCCGATATACTCACGGAACGCCTCGATATTGTCGTGATGGATTCCGCGGATCTCAACGGTCAGACGGGTCGTGAACTCCACCTCTCCGTTTCCGAATTTCTCCGCTGCCTCCGCAAGCACCTTCGTCTGCTCTGCTGTGATCTTTCCGTTCACGGTGATCACACGGCCGTTGAACAGATCGGTTCCCTTATTATTGAGGAATCCCAGAGCCTTTACTCTTTTGATTTCATCTGCGCTGATTGTACATGCCATAATCTCTTTCTCCTTTATATTAGATGATTATTTGATCACATTTCCGTTCCCTATGCTTCCACTTCCGTGAAGGTCGATCCGCCTTCCAGCACTCTTGTATTCTTATATCCGTAGTATTTCAGACGGTTCTGCAGCAGGTACGCTCTCTTTCCCTTATTGCACACAAGGAGGATCTTCTCCTCCGGATCCAGTCCGTCAACCGGACCGTTTACGGAAGTCAGCTCCACGTACATGGCTCCCTCCACAGACGGGGTGAGACCCGTGTCGACCACCTTGTAGCCCTCGGCAGCGCCGTTTGCATATTCTGCCGGACTGATGGTCTCGAAGGTTCCGTTGATCTTGTTTAAGAGAATGTTCAGCGTATGCTCAAACGGGTGAATCGCTGTGGAGAACGGCGGCGCATACGCCAGATCCATGTTTGCAAGATCCGGTAAGGTTCCCTTTAACATGATTCCGGTAACGGCGATGTCCACCATCTTGTCAACAGCTCCCGCGCCGATCACCTGCAGTCCCAGAAGCCGTAAGGAGGCTCTGTCTGCGATCATCTTTACAACGAAGGTTCCTGCGCCGGCATAGTAGTGGGCCTTATCGTCCACGACAGAGATCACGCTGACCGGATCAAAGCCCTCTGCTTTCGCCTGCTCCTCCGTAAGTCCCGTTCTGCCCACGTTGATTCCCGGAAGCTTGCACACAGCAGTTCCGAGAACTCCGCGGTAGCTCACCTTTTCGCCCGCCATGTTCTGTGCGATGGCGCGTCCCGCCATGTTTGCGGTAGAGCCCATGGGCGACCATGCTGCCTTGCCCGTCAGCGCGTTATGTACCATCGCGCAGTCGCCTGCCGCGTAAATGTCCGGGATATTGGTCTCGCCGAACTCGTTGGTAAGGATAGTTCCCTTTACCATCTCAAGTCCTGTATCGGCAAGGAATGCCGTATTGGGACGAATTCCGGCACTCATCACAACGAGATCCGCCTTGTACGCCTTCTTGCTGGTGAGGACCTTCTCAACTTTTCCGTCGCCCTCGATTCCCGTCACTGTGACGCCTGTGACAACCGGGATCCCGCTGTCCGCCAGCTTTCCTTCCACGAACTCAGCCATCTCCGAATCAAAGCCCGGAAGTACATGAGGAGCCATATCCAGCACGAACGGACGGATTCCCTGTTCCTTCAGGTTTTCCGCGATCTCAAGACCGATGTAGCCGGCGCCGACCACAACGGCTCTCTTGATATTTCCGCCGTCGATCACCTGGCGGAGACGGATCGCGTCATCCGGCGTTCTCATGTAAAATACATTTTCCAGGTCGCAGCCGTCGATCGGAGGCTTTACGGGACTCGCACCTACGGCGATGACCAGCTTGTCATAGTCATAAACAGTCTCTTCCTTCGTATTCACGTTCACAGCAGTAACCTTCTTTGCAGACGGATCCACCTTCACTGCCTCTGTTTCACATAATACCTGAACTCCTGTCAGTGCGGAGTAAGACTCCGGCGTGTTCACGATCAGCTGAGCCCGATCCTCGATCACATGACCGACATAATACGGAAGTCCGCAGCCCGCATAGGAAATATCCTTTCCCTTGTTTAAAATGATAACCTCGCTGCCGCGGTCCTCCCTCATAAGCTTTGCGGCAACTTTTGTTCCTGCCGCAACACCCCCAAGCACCAATACCTTCATATTTTCCTCCTGAATGTAAGATAAACAGTTAAAACGTCCGGCACAAGCCATATTATAGTTAATTATAGCACTTGCCTTTTTCTTCGTAAAATAGTATTATCTGATGTAAAGTATAGGTTTTTCCCTATAATACAGAAGAGGAGAATGACATGGCTACCTTAAGACAGTTGAAGACCTTCGTTGCCACCGCGGAATACCGGAAAATGAGCGAGGCCGCAAGGCACTTATATATCTCACAGCCGACTGTGAGCCAGATCATCTCAGATCTGGAAAAAGAGTATAACACGGTTCTGTTTGAGCGTCAGGGACGGGAGCTTTTAATCACACCGGCCGGAACGCTCCTCCTGGAGAGTGCGAAACAGATCATCTCCATCCACGAATCTCTGGAGCAGAACATGAAATCCGTCAATGCCTCCCGGCCGTTAAAGATCGGCGCAACTGTGACTATCGGCACGAATATCATGGCCAAGATCGCGGAGAATATGGCGGAGGTCTGCCCGGATATCGACACCTTTGTCACAGTCCACAACACCAACCACATCGAACAGATGCTTCTCCACAATGAGCTGGATATCGCCCTCGTGGAGGGAATCATCTCAAACCCGGACATCGTCTCCAAACCGGCGCTCTTAGACACGCTCTGCATCATCTGCGGCAAAAACCATCCCTTTGCGCAAAAGGAAAGCGTTTCTGTGGAAGACCTCCGCGGTCAGAATTTCATTCTGCGCGAAAAAGGCAGCGGCACCCGCGGGATCTTCGAGCAGCTCATGCAGGTACACCATATTCCCTTCAAAGTCAAATGGGAAAGCACCAGCACACCGGCCATTGTAGACGCCGTCTCAAGAAATCTCGGCCTCGGCTTCGTGTCCGAACGGTGCGCCGCGGCACGGATCGCCGAAGGAGATCTCTACCGGTGTCCCGTGCGTGAGATCAATCTGAAACGATTTTTCTATCTGTGCCACAACCGCTGTCATCCGGTCACATCCCAGATGCAGGATTTTGCAAACTACGTTTCCTCTCTCCCCTCTGATTTCCATTGAGGGACCATTGCCCCGTGAGGACTCATGTTTATTCTATTCTGTGCAGATTGCCGATTGACACGATTTTAATTTCGGTACAAACTGACAAAAATCAGGCCTCACATTTTCAACGGGAGACACTTTTCTTTATGTTTATTCCATGCTAAAATTGTCACATAGAATTCCTCTGTGTATCGGAGGAACTACATGTATACAAGAAAGACTATACAGGAACTGACTTTAAAAGATGATTTCATGTTTGGCGCCGTTATGAGCGAG
>JALEWG010000235.1 GCA_022788065.1 Lachnospiraceae bacterium
TTATGTGCTGTATTACACGAATCAGTGTCCCTACACTGCGAAATATGTACCCGTTATCGAAACGATCGCCCGGGAAAACGGAGTGCCGTTTCGATCGGTTCACATAACAAACAGAGAAGAGGCTCAGAACGCGCCGACGCCCGTTACGACGTACGCGCTGTTTTGTGACGGAGAATACCTGACAAATGAGATCCTGTCAGATAAGAAGTTTATAAAGTTGATTCATGGGTAAGAGAAAGGCAGGGAACAACATGAAAATCACAAAAGTAGATTGCCTCTTACTGAGACCGCTCGATGAGGGATGGACTGGGACACCGGACGGTATCGGGCGAGAACTCCGAACAAAAGGGGCTTCTTTCCAGAGAATTCCTCATGAATGCGGAGAGCGGATCTGCGGAAGATGGCAGTGTAACCGGTGCTTCCAGGAGGGCGCGGTACAGGTGGCGCAGCCGGATCTTGGAAACTGCGGCGGCATTACAGAGGTAAAAAAGATCTGCGACCTTGCGTACATCTATGAGTCCTCCGTGCAGGTCCATGTCTGCGGTAGTCCTCTTGTGACAGCAGCTTCTCTTCATGTGGAAGCAGCTATCCCGAATTTTCAGATTCATGAATATAATGTGAATACCATGCTTCCGGAAATGTTAAAGTGCGCAAAGTACAATTATCAGCCTGTCGGCGGATACTATGAGATTCCGGAGCTCCCGGGTATCAGCAATGAAATCTCCGATTGGGCGTACGGTGAGAGCGAGATTGCAACGATCGGTGGCTGATGCAGGAATCTTTGAAAAATCAGGCAGAGTGACTGGAATCCATAACACAAAAATCTCCGAAATACAAGACTGTCAATTCAGGTGAGAAGGTGCTATAATCACGGGACAAAAGACAGGAATGGGGGAATTGATATGGATCATAACCTGATGGCATTGCTGCAGAAACAGGACCTTACAGAACAGATTCTTAAGACCAATGATGTGACGGAGCGGTTCGGGATCACTCTGAGCGAAGAGGATGTCGGGTTGATCCTCGCGGAAAGAAAGCAGGTCCTCCGGGAGCAGAGACGTGTGGAGTTCGGGGAAGGAATTGTTCCGAAGCTGATTTTTGAATTTTGCGATTCGGCCTATGTGGATCAGGAAAATTTCGTGGATACGATTATCCGTCTCCAGGAGATCTTTTATCTCTATAAAAATGAGACGCTGGACGCGATGACGGACGAGGAGCTCCTCCGCCTGATGAAAGAGCAGTTTGAGAACGTCTGCTGCGGGGATCTGGATTATTTGGAAGGAACCGGACTTGCGGAGCTTGCGCGGGCGGTCCGCAAGGGAGAGTGACATGGAGAATCACGCAGAATATCTGACAGGTTATGAGATGGAAGAACTCGTACCGATCGTGGGCATGCTTGCCGGCAAATATGCAGGCTGTGACAGTACGTCGATTACTTATGAGCAGGCAGAAAAACTTACGGAGGCTGTTCTTTACTGCATTCAGGAAGCGGAGCAGATGAGCGGGGATTATTCGGTACGGACAGAAAAAATGTCCGCACTACAGGCATATGAAGCCGGATTGGAATGCATTAAAAGCAAAGTGGCGGATACGTTGATGGTTTACAATGATATGATTCCGGAATTTGATGCGTTTGAAAACCGCTGTCTCTATGACACGGTTATTAAGGGAATTCCAGAGTTTTTTAAATGGTATGACGTCCGGTTTGAGCCGCAGAATACGATCCTGACGCTGGATTATCCGGTCTTAATGGATTTCACCCGGCTCTGCGGAATAGACCGGATCGGAGAGTACGTCCGGTGTCTGAAACTGGAACAGGAGTTTCTCACCGTCTTTCCAGGAGAATGGATCCTCGGGGTGCTTCGCAGCTACAGTACAGGGTACAGAGACATGATCGAAAACTTATGTGAAATCGTGCTGAAGGAAATTCTGGCTCATATGCTGGCGGAAAAACCACTGACAGCTGCAAGGCTTGAGCCGGCTGACTGGCGGCGGATCAGCAAACGGCTGGAACGTCCTGATTTTCCGGTGGCAGCAGGCGAAGAACTGAAATACAGGATACGGAAGCTTGTGAGCGATTAATTCGGGAACAGGGAAGAACTGAGCTCATATCTATGCTGTGCAGCTGAGGATATCGCGGTACGTCTTAAGAATACAGCGGAATCCAGACTATGAAAAGTTTGGGTTTTTCCGGTTGATTTTATCTGACAACTTATGTATAATACAATATGACAGGGTATGGGGTTCGCTTTGGCGGATCCGATTTCGGCATTTACGGCCAGGCAGTATACGCCAGAATCAAAGAAACGAGGTAAATGTAAAATGGCAGTGATCGATTTAAGTAAGTATGGCATTACAGGAACTACAGAAATTGTGCACAATCCTTCTTTTGAACTCTTATTTGAGGAAGAGACAAAACCAGGTCTGGAAGGATATGAAAAAGGTCAGGTAAGTGAACTGGGAGCAGTGAATGTAATGACTGGTATCTATACCGGCCGTTCCCCGAAAGACAAATTTATTGTTGTCGATGAAAATTCCAAAGACACTGTATGGTGGACATCTGATGAATACAAGAATGATAACCATCCGGCGAGCCAGGAAACATGGGAGGCAGTAAAGAAGATTGCTATCGATGAGCTCTCTGATAAGAAGCTCTATGTGGTAGATGCTTTCTGCGGCGCCAACAAAGATACCCGCATGGCAATCCGCTTCATTATGGAAGTTGCATGGCAGGCTCATTTTGTAAAGAATATGTTTATCACTCCTACTGATGAGGAACTTGCAAACTTCGAGCCGGATTTCGTTGTCTACAATGCTTCCAAGGCAAAAGTTGAGAACTACAAGGAACTTGGCCTGAACTCTGAGACTGCTGTTGTATTCAATATTACGAGCCGCGAGCAGGTTATCATCAACACATGGTATGGCGGAGAGATGAAGAAAGGTATGTTCTCCATGATGAACTACTATCTGCCGTTAAAGGGAATCGCTTCCATGCACTGCTCCGCAAATACAGATATGAACGGTGAGAACACAGCGATCTTCTTCGGACTTTCCGGAACAGGTAAGACCACACTTTCCACAGACCCGAAACGTCTCCTGATCGGTGACGACGAGCACGGCTGGGATGACAACGGTGTGTTCAACTTTGAGGGCGGCTGCTATGCGAAGGTTATCAACCTGGACAAGGAATCCGAGCCGGATATCTACAATGCGATCAAGCGAAACGCACTTCTTGAGAACGTAACTCTGGATGCGGAAGGTAAGATCGATTTCGCAGACAAGAGCGTGACAGAAAACACACGTGTATCCTATCCGATCACACATATTGAGAACATCGTACGTCCGGTATCCTCTGCACCGGCAGCAAAGAATGTCATCTTCCTGTCCGCAGATGCGTTCGGCGTACTTCCGCCGGTATCCATTCTGACTCCGGAGCAGACACAGTACTACTTCCTGTCCGGATTTACTGCAAAACTTGCAGGCACCGAGCGTGGTATTACCGAGCCGACACCGACCTTCTCCGCATGCGTTGGTCAGGCATTCCTGGAGCTGCATCCGACAAAATATGCGGAAGAGCTCGTTAAGAGAATGGAAAAGAGCGGAGCGAAGGCTTATCTTGTTAACACCGGATGGAACGGTACTGGAAAATGTATCTCCATCAAGGATACCCGCGGTATCATCGATGCGATCCTGAACGGCGATATCAAGAATGCACCGACCAAGATGATTCCGTACTTCAACTTCGAAGTGCCGACCGAGCTTCCGGGTGTTGATCCGGCAATTCTTGATCCGCGCGATACATACGCAGATGCATCCCAGTGGGAGGCAAAGGCTCAGGATCTGGCAGGCAGATTCATTAAGAATTTCGCCAAGTACGAAGGCAATGAGGCCGGCAAGGCTCTTGTTTCCGCAGGTCCGCAGATTTAATTCGAAAGATATTGATTCAGTGGGGTGCCACATGACCGGAAATTCGGGGGTGGCACCCCTTTATAAGTTTTGGGAGGGAATGGAATGTATCGGATTTTAGAATTGAATCCGCAGTTAAAACCGTTTGCGGGGGATATTGATCTCCGTATGAACTGTTATAAAAGCACAAAAAACAGATTGCTCTCAAAGGGCGGTACGTTAAATGAGTTTGCGAATGCTCATGATTATTTTGGAATTCACCATGTGAACGGGGGGTGGATCTATCGGGAATGGGCGCCCAATGCGGATAAACTTTATCTGACCGGTGATTTCAATAAATGGGATAAGACGAGCCATCCGATGAAAAAGCTTGAAAATGGCGTCTGGGAACTGTTTCTTGAGGGAGAGGACGCGCTGGTCGAAGGCTGCAAGGTGAAAACGGTCGTGGATGTGAGAGGAAAGCTGACTGAGCATATTCCGCTTTATGCGCGCCGGGTCGTGCAGGATCCAAAAACCATCGTCTGGTGTGCGGAGATCGTCGATGACAAAAAGGCGTTTCCGTGGACGGATCAGAGTTTTGTACCGGAAAAGACACTTTACATCTATGAGGCCCATGTGGGAATGGCGCAGGAAGAGGGAAAAGTCGGAAGTTATCGGGAGTTTGCCGATTATACACTGCCGAGGATCAAACAGGCAGGTTATAACACGATTCAGCTGATGGCAATCATGGAGCATCCGTATTACGGAAGCTTCGGATATCAGGTATCCAACTTCTTTGCGGCTTCCAGCTGGTTCGGAAAACCGTCGGATCTGAAATATCTGGTCAACAAGGCGCACGGCATGGGACTGCGTGTGCTGCTCGATGTGGTGCATTCTCATGCGGTTAAGAACACGGCGGAAGGCATCAACATGTTTGACGGTACCACATGGCAGTTCTTTTATGACGGGCCCAAGGGCGATCACCCGGCGTGGGATACGAAATGCTTCAATTACGGAAAGGACGAGGTGATCCATTTTCTTCTTTCCAACCTGAAATTCTGGATGACTGAGTACCATTTCGACGGGTTCCGGTTTGACGGCGTTACGTCCATGCTGTACCATGATCACGGACTCGGGACGGATTTCAATGATAACCGCAAGTATTTTTCACTGAATACCCACACAGAGGCGATTACATATCTTCAGCTTGCCAATGAGCTGATCCGCCAGGTGAATCCGTCGGCGATCACGATTGCCGAGGACATGTCCGGTATGCCCGGAATTTGCCTGCCGATCGAGGACGGAGGAATCGGTTTCGATTACCGTCTGGGCATGGGACTTCCGGATATGTGGATCAAAACCGTGAAGGAGAAGAAGGATGAAGACTGGCCGATCGAACAGATGTGGGGAAGTATGTGCCTGCGCCGTCCGGGGGAGAATACTGTGGCCTATGTGGAGAGCCATGACCAGGCGCTTGTGGGAGATAAGACGATGATCTTCCGTCTGGCTGACGCGAAAATGTACACAGATATGGACAAGATCTGTCATAATCCGGTGATCGACCGCGCCATCGCACTCCACAAGATGATCCGCCTGTTTACACTCGCCGGAGGGGGAGAGGCATATCTGAATTTCATGGGCAATGAATTCGGACATCCGGAGTGGATCGACTTTCCGAGAGAAGGAAACGGCTGGAGCTTCCATTACTGCAGACGCCAGTGGAGCTTACGGGACAATGGATTCTTAAAATACCAGTGGCTTGGCGATTTTGACCATGATATGATTGCTCTGGCAAAGGAGAATGATCTGTTTGACCAGCGCATGGCGGACCTCAAGCTTTTAAAGGATCCGGAAAAATTGATCGCTTTCTACCGCAAAGGCCTTCTGTTTGCCTTTAACTTTAACCCGACCAGATCCTTTACCGATGTTCTGGTTCCTGTTCCTGCGAACGCGGATTACACTGTGGCGCTTTCAAGTGACGATGAGCAGTTCGGAGGCCAGAACCTGATCGCTCACATGACGTATCCCGCGAAGAAGATCAAAGGAACCTGGTACGTGGAGCTTTATCTTCCGGCCCGCACGGCGGTTGCGCTGAAAGAAGGGGAAAGAAGAGAGGACCCGGAGGAGGAAGAACCGGAGAAAACAGATCTGGAGAAAACAGAACCGGAGGAAGAAAAATAAAGAAGGGCTTCCCTTTTTTATAGAATCGTGCTACAATCCCGAGTTTGACAGCTCTTGAAAAGCAAAACCCTTAGAAACCGCATAAATAAACGGTTTCTAAGGGTTTCCTTACATTTACAAAAGGGAGTAATAAATCCTTCATTCTTTTGATTTCCTGCAAATCCCTTTCATCGTT
>JALEWG010000251.1 GCA_022788065.1 Lachnospiraceae bacterium
AATATATTACCCGGATCGATGAGATGATCGCCCGGAAAGAAAAAATGCTTGAAAAAGAGAGGACATCATTATGGCATTAAAGAAAAAGCCGGTTACCGGAATGAAGGATATTCTGCCCGCGGAGATGCAGATCCGCGATTATGTGCTTGCGCAGATCAAGGAGACTTACAGAGGCTTCGGTTTTTCCGCAATCGAAACTCCCTGCGTGGAGCACATCGAAAACCTGTTAAGCAAGCAGGGCGGCGACAATGAAAAGCTGATCTTCAAGGTGCTGAAGCGCGGAGAGAAGCTGAATCTGGAAACAGCCGAGACCGAAAATGACCTGACAGACAGCGGTCTTCGCTACGACCTGACACTTCCGCTGTCCAGGTATTATTCCAACAACGCGGCGAATCTTCCGTCCCCGTTCAAGGCGCTCCAGGTGGGCAGCGTATGGCGCGCCGACCGCCCACAGAAGGGACGTTTCAGACAGTTTGTACAGTGCGATATCGATATCCTCGGCGATGCGACCAACCAGGCTGAGATCGAGTTGATCGTTGCGACGACGACGGCGCTCTCAAAGATCTGCCCGAACAATAAGTTTGAGGTTCGTGTCAATGACAGAAAGATTCTCCGTGCCATGGCCGTTTACAGCGGCTTCCCGGAGGAGGATATTGAAAAAGTCTTCATCACTGTGGATAAGATGGACAAAATCGGCACAGACGGTGTAAAACGGGAGCTGATGGAGAATGGTTACTCTGAGGAGACAGCTGATAAATATCTGGGACTGATGGGCCAGGTGGTCAACGATGCATCCGGTGTGCGGAAAATGGGCGAGATCCTTGCCGGCGTGCTGGAGGACGGCGCGGCGGAGAATCTGGCACAGATTCTGGATGCGGTTGCCGAGATCTCGGATGGCAGCTTTAAGCTGAGCTTTGACCCGACGCTTGTGCGCGGAATGGGATATTATACCGGAACTATTTTCGAAGTTTCCATGGAAGGCTTCGGCGGATCCGTCGCGGGCGGTGGCCGTTATGACCGGATGATCGGCAAATTTACAGGAATGGATACACCGGCCTGCGGATTTTCCATCGGCTTTGAGCGAATCGTCACGATCCTTCTGGATGCGGGCTTTACCGTGCCGGAGAGCAGTGCGAAAGAGGCGTGGCTCTACGAAAAAGGAATGGACATGTCAAGACTTTCTTCTATTATGAAAGCGGCCATGGAAGAGAGAAAAGCAGGAAAAACGGTCCTTGTGGCTCAGATGAACAAGAACAAGAAGTTCCAGAAGGAACAGCTTGGCAAAGAGGGCTACACGGAGTTTAAAGAATTTTATAAAGAAGAATTAAAGCGGTAGAAGGGAGAAAATCATGGCAGAATCAATGGTAGGCTTAAAACGTTCCTGCCGGTGCGCGGAAGTTACAGAGGCAAACATTGGCCAGGAATTGACTTTAATGGGCTGGGTACAGAAGAGCAGAAATAAGGGAGGCATTATCTTTACCGACCTGCGCGACCGCTCCGGAATCATCCAGATTATTTTTGAGGAGGCTGACTGCGGAAGTGAAAACTTCGGGAAGGCCGAGAAATTAAGAAGCGAGTTTGCAATTGCGGTGACCGGTGTGGTAGAGAAACGTTCCGGTGCAGCCAACGCAAATCTGGCGACGGGAACCATCGAGGTGCGCGCGAAAGCTCTGCGCATCCTGTCCGAGTCCGAGGTGCCGCCGTTCCCGATCGAGGAGAATTCCAAAACAAAAGAAGAGCTGCGTTTAAAATACCGGTATCTGGACCTGCGCCGTCCGGATCTTCAGAGAAATATCATGATCCGGAGCCGTGTATCCACCATGGTGCGCCAGTTCCTGTCAGAGGAAGGTTTCCTGGAGATCGAAACCCCAACGTTAATCAAGAGCACGCCGGAGGGCGCCCGCGACTATCTGGTGCCGAGCCGCGTTCATCCGGGAAGCTTCTATGCGCTTCCCCAGTCTCCGCAGCTTTTAAAACAGCTTCTGATGTGCTCCGGATTTGACCGGTATTTCCAGCTGGCAAGATGCTACCGCGATGA
>JALEWG010000135.1 GCA_022788065.1 Lachnospiraceae bacterium
CCATGAAATCCGTACACCGTTAAATGCTGTTGTCGGCGCCAATGAGATGATTGCGCGGGAGACAGAAAAAGAGTCCATTCGGAGATACAGCAGCCAGATCATGCGGTCCAGTTTCTGGCTTCTGGATCTTATCAGCGAACTACTGGAGATGTCGAAAATTGAGTCGGGGAAACTGGAGATCGTAATGCAGTCTTACGATTCCCGGCTGTTATTAAAGCAACTGGAGGAGTCGGGCAGAGAGCAGGCAGAGAAAAAAGGACTTCAGTTTTCAATGGAAATTGAAGAGCCGATTCCCAAAGTGCTGATCGGGGACAGGCTGCATATCCGCCAGGTGGTGTCGAATTTTATCAATAATGCAGTAAAATATACGGATCGGGGATCTGTCTGCCTGCGGATATCGGCAGAGGTCAGAAAGGATCCCGATGAGATCCTGCTGAAGCTGTCAGTTGCGGATACTGGAATCGGCATTAGTAAGGATGATCAAAAAAATCTTTTCAAGGCATTCAGCAGAGTCAATACGGAGTCTCACCGGTATGTTCCGGGAACCGGACTGGGGCTGGCCATTGCGAAAGAATATGCGGAAAAGATGGATGGGCATGTCTCTGTGGAAAGTGAACCGGGAAAAGGGAGTATCTTTACGCTTGCAGTTCCGCAGAAGATCGGAGCGGAAGACGAGAAAAGCTTTGTCGCGCCGCAGGGGCGTATTCTGGTGGCTGATGACAATGAAGACAATCTGCTGGTGGTGGGGAGACTTCTGGAGCGGACGCTCCTTCAGATCGATACGGCATTGACCGCCGGAGAGATCATAAAAAAGGCAGAGGAAAATGTCTATCATGTGATCCTTATGGATTATATGATGCCGGATATGGACGGTATCCAGGTTCTTCACAAATTGAGGGAAGAGGGAATCCTCGTTCCGGCAGTGGCGCTGACAGCCAATGCGCTCGCCGGGACGTCGAAAATGCTGATAGAAGAGGGATTTGCCGATGTAGTTACAAAGCCGATCCTGGCGTTGGAGCTGGAAGCGGTGCTTCTCAAAAATCTGCCGCAAAAGCTGGTGACGCGCGTAAAAAAGCCGGAAAACAGTGGCCATCTGCCGGACGCTCAGGAGAAAACAGAGCAGTTAAAGCAGATCGGGGAGAAGCTTTCCCGGTATGACGTTGATTTTTCCTGTGGGCTTAACTTTTTAAAGGGCGATTTTGAACAGTACCGGATGCGTGCGGGAATCTTTGCGGAATATTATGAGCAGGGGATCCGGAAGGCAAAAGCGCATTTGGATAAGAAGGAATATGAACTGTTGAAGTATGAGATCCATTCCCTGAAAGCCAATGCGCAGGCGCTGGGTGCGATGGAATTGTCGCGCCTGGCGGAACAGATGGAACTCAAGTACCGGGATCATAAAGACACGGATTATATGGAAGAGGCCGCACCGCTTATGTTTCTGGAATGGAGCCGGGCCGGCCGGGGATTTGCGTGGCTGGTGGCTGAGACTACAGAATATAACTGGGTTACAAAATAGAAAAAAGTAAGAATATAGGAACGGAGATTTAGAAATGAAAGGGCACGTGCTCGCAGTTGATGATGATATCGTACTTTTAAAGACGATTGAGATGATTCTCAAAGAGGACTATACAGTGGATCTGGCGTCTTCAGGGGAGATGGCGATGGAGATTCTCAGGAAAGGAAGACTGCCGGATGCGATCCTTCTGGATGTGGATATGCCGGGGCTGGACGGCTATCAGATGATGGAAAAAATCAAGGAGACCGACGCTTACCGGTACATTCCGATCATTTATCTGACTGCGTTAACGGATACGGATCATGAGGTCAGAGGGATCCGTCTGGGGGCAGCAGATTATATCCGGAAACCGTTTGAAAAGGAAAATCTTCTGGCCCGGCTGGAAGGAAGGATCGAAAACGGAAAAAGGCTGCGCAGGAAAGCAGGACTGGATCCGGAAGTAGAGAAAAACCTCAGAAAGATTCTGACGCCAAAGGAACTGACGGTAGCCGGACTGGTTGCCGAAGGAAAAAGTAATAAGGAGATTGCGGAGGAGTTGTTTCATACGGAGCGGTACATCGGAAACATTATTTCCGTGATCCACCAAAAAGCCGGAACCGCAACGAGGGCTGAGCTGCGTCGGTATCTGCGCGGAGAATAAAAGATGTGAAGTTTCTCCACTGTCTGTAAAAAGTAAACTCTGATATCATGTAGATAAAATCTGCAATGAAGGAGGATGCTTATGAAAAAGTGCAGGAAGTGGCTGAAACAAAGCGTATCATTTCTGTTGTCTGTTCTCATGGTTGCGAACCAGGTATTTCCGGCCATGGCTTACATGACCGGAAAGAACGGATTGAAAACAGTCGCTGGAAATGACGGGCAGACGATAACTGAAGAGGAAGACTGGATCACAAGGTTTCCAAACGGTGTGTTTGCTCTGAAGGACAACACCATTCATATCAGTGAAGGTGGAAATGAAAAGAAGATAACCGTATATCGTCTCGGAGGAAGAGAGGGGACTGCAACGGCGGGGATCGCTCTGATTCCGGCTGTGGCCTCCATGGACGAAGAAGGGGAGTATTATAACTATGCCAACGCGGCGGGAGCACTGGATTACAGGGTTCGTGTCGAGGATCCGATCGGTGTGGTTGAATCAGAGACAGCATCTTCGTCGAATACGGCGTCTTCGTCCAATTCGACCAGAAGAACGGTTACTTACACGGAACTGGAACCGGATGAGGAGAACCCGTATGATCCTGTTTATGTAGACCTGGAGTTTGCGGACGGAGAATGGGTCAAAAATATCCTCATATCCGCTGTGGATGACGAAGAACACGAACCGGAAGAATTTTTGCTGGTGATGATCTATGATGCAAGCGGAGCAGAATTTAACGATTCGGCAAACCGGGCTACGGTATGTATTTCGGATAATGAAGAAGCTCTCGACAGTGTGATGGGATTTGAGGCAGAGTCCGTCCGCGTAGATAAGGCGGAAGGGACTGCTGTGATCACGCTGGTTCGTACCGGAGGAATCCAGTATGTGAGCCAGGTGGATTACTATACGGAGGACGGAACAGCCGTTGCGGGCCGGGACTATGTGGAAAGCGAAGGCAGCGTCGGCTTTGCAAACGGTCTGGATCGCACGGAACTTACCATTGACCTGATCGACGACGGGATCGTGTCCACGGATGAGGAAAACGATGTGACGTTTTCTGTCTATTTGAATAATCCAAAGGCCGGTACGATCGATGAGGCAGCATCGGTTCTTACGGTATCCCTCTATAACAGTGGTACCTCAACATCGAGGAATCTGGCGACGATGACTTATATGGCGGAGGCTGTTGACGTATCTTCTGACATTCCGGTCAGTGATACAGCAATTGCGGAAATCGCCGGAAATGAGTCAGTAACGGCAGATGCGGCAGAAGAAGTAAAGGAAGAAGGAAAAGCCAAATCGGCAGTCCCGACGCTTGGAGAAGCGATCAATCCGAAGGCCAGAACGTTCACTTATACGGAACCCATGGAATTTGGCGCAAATAAGGGCAGCTGGAAGCAGTGGGCCGTGATTGCGGGAAAGTCCTATCTGGCGGATACGGCCAACTATGACAACGTAAACGATTATGCGTCCAGCTCTTCCAGGCTTGGAAGCGGCGAGACGGGAAGTCCCTGGTTCTGGCGGTATGGAAAAACCGTGGGAACCGATCAGGATAGGAACAGGACATATCTAAAGTACGACGACGGCAGCTGGTACATGAGTACGGACAACACC
>JALEWG010000008.1 GCA_022788065.1 Lachnospiraceae bacterium
CAGATGTGTGCTTTTACCTCCCGGTGCCGCACAGAGATCCAGGATCCGCTCCCCCGGCTTCGGCGCCATTGCCGCACCGACTGCCATGGCGCTTGGTTCCTGAATATAATAGAGTCCGGCCTCATGGAGCGGATGCTTTCCGGGTCGGAGTGCTTCCTCATAATAATAACCGCCCTCCGCCCACGGGATCTTCTTTAACGTCCGGATCCATTCCGGCACTTCATCGCGGCATTTCAGAGGATTCAGCCTGAGACCGTATCGCCTCTCCTCCCTGTAGCTTTCAAAAAAAACTTCTGCTTCGTCTCCCAGAAGGCGTTTCATTTTTTCTGTGAACGCCTCCGGAAGCCCGTTTTTTTCCCATCTTTCCATGTTGTTTCCTTTAATTTTCAGTATCGCTTCCTGTTTACGGACGCATCCTAAAACCAGGAGGCCGCGTATGCTTACAACACTTTCCCGGATACTGATTCCGGTCCTCACACTGATTCTTCCGGATCGCGGCGGCTGGTTTACTTCTAATTTCTCCGCCGCGGCCTCAGAATATCCGAAAAATCTTCTTCTGATGCTCTGGGTCCTTGTCACAGGCATTTCCTTTCACACGTCCTTAAAACAGACTGCCGAACTGGCAGCCCCTTATCTCTCCGTGAAAAAGGAGGCAGTTCTTGCCGACGCTTCCATCCTGTCTCTGATCGTTTCCGTTCTCCTGCCGTACCGGCCGGAAACCTGGTATTACGTGTCCGCCCTCCATGTGCTGATCGCCTTTTCTTCCACTGTGATCTTTTTCACCGCACTGACTGTCATGGACCTGAGGTTTTTCTTCGAGGAACCGGAGCTCTTTTCTCTCACCACCGGACTGTTTCTTCCGGCCATCGCGGGAACCGCATGTCTTCTGATCGTCTGTGACTATCTGATCTCAGGTGCACTCGAGGTATTTCTCACACTGTTCTCGTTTTTCTGGCTGGAGCTGTTCAGCCATCGGGTCCGGCAGTTTGTGGAGCGTAAGGCTTAATACTCGGCTCTGCCGGATCCGCTTTGCTTAGAATTTAAACAGTGTATCCAGAATTCCGCGTCCCAGAGCGGCGCCGATATTACCTCCGAGCCGTTTTCCGAAGCTTCCTCCCACAGACTTCCCGATCTCATTTCCGATCTCCCGTCCGATAGTTCCCGTAGCCGTCTTCGCTACACGGCCGATTGCGGCGGACTGCTGCTTTTTCGCGCGTTCTGCAGCCATCTCCTGCTGCTTTTTGGCCTTCTCCGCTTCCCGTTCTTCCTGCTTTTTCAATCTTTCCGCTTCTTTTTCTTCCAGCTTTCTCTGCTTCTCTTCTTCCTTCGCCCTCAGAAGCTCTTCCTTCTCGCTCTGCTTCTGTGCCGTTTCATCAGCGACCCTCTTTGCGAGAAGTTCATAAGCCGATTCTCTGTCCACGGACTGTTCATAGCGCAGGAACAGGAGATTCTGCTCTGTCTCCTGTTTTCTTACTGCACCGTCAATGGCTCCCATGTGGCTCCTCGGCGGCAGAACGCTGCACTTTTCCACCACTGACGGGCGTCCGTCCATATCCAGGAAAGAGATCAGCGCCTCGCCGATGCCGAGCTCTGTAATGGCCTCCATCGTATCAAACGCCGGATTGGCGCGGAATGATTCCGCAGCCGCCTTCACCTTTTTCTGTTCCGCAGGCGTGTAGGCATGAAGTGCGTGCTGGACTTTGTTTCCGAGCTGTGCCAGCACTCCGTCCGGTATATCCGACGGATTCTGAGTAATGAAATAGATTCCCACTCCCTTGGAACGGATCAGCTTCACAACCTGCTCAATCTTCTGGAGCAGTGCCTTCGGCGCGTTGTCGAACAGAAGATGTGCTTCGTCAAAGAAGAAGACCATCCTCGGCTTTTCTGCATCACCCGCCTCCGGCAGTGTCTCAAACAGCTCCGACATCATCCAGAGCATGAACGTGGAATAAAGGAGCGGCGAGTTGATGAGCTTCTGGCAGTCCAGAATATTGATCGTCCCGCGGCCCGACATGTCGGCTGCAAACCAGTCCCGGATATTGAGCGCCGGCTCCCCGAAAAACTGATCGCCGCCGGCCTCCTCTAACGATACCACCGCACGGATGATCGCCGTGATACTCTGCTTCGCCATATTTCCGTATTCCGCGGAATACTCCTTCGCGTTCTCATACACGTACTGGAGCATGGCTTTCAGATCCTTGATATCCAGAAGGAGCAGTTCGTTATCGTCCGCAATCTTGAACACGACCCGGAGAATATCCGACTGTGTGGCGTTAAGATCCATCAGTCTCGCGAGAAGTGTGGGACCGATCTCGCTGATCGTCGTTCTGAGCGGAATCCCTGCCTCCCCGAAGATATCCCAGAAGCAGACAGGATATCTCTGCCAGGAAAATCCCTCTTCCGCAAGTCCGAACCGCTCGATCCGCTTCTTCATATTTTCGCTGTCCTCGCCCGGGCGGCACATTCCGGCCAGATCGCCTTTCACGTCCGCCAGAAAAACCGGAACCCCGCAGTCGCTGAAGGATTCCGCCATCACCTTGAGCGTCACTGTCTTTCCGGTACCGGTCGCCCCCGCGATCAGACCGTGGCGGTTCGCCATCTTCGGTAAAATTGAGATTTTCTTTCCATTCGCGGATGCGACCCAGATTTCGTTGTTTTTATACATTCCATATCCTCCGAAGTTTATTTTTTCTTTTTGACCCTGATAGTATCATTATATACTCTCTCTTCACAAATCACAAGATTTGTAGTACACTAAAGTGGCAAAACTGCAGGAAGAATCAATAAGGAGTATCACATCATGAGTATGACAGGAGTTATCGCAAACACACTGACCGTAATCATAGGAAGTTTCATTGGTCTCGCTTTCCGAAAGGGAATTCCGGAGAAAGTCACCTCCGCCGTCATGACGGGACTCGGGCTCTGCACGATCTATATCGGCATCGACGGAGCTCTGTCCGGAAACAATGTCCTGATCGTCATCGCCTCCATGGTGACCGGATCCATCATCGGCACCCTCATTGACATCGATCACGCCATCAACCGGCTGGGCGAGTGGGTGGAGCGCCGCTTTTCCCGCGGAAAAGACGGAAAGGTCTCCATCGCCGAGGGCTTCGTGACGGCAAGTCTTCTGTTCTGTGTTGGCGCAATGACCATCAACGGCTCCCTGAACGCGGGAATTTCCGGAGACAACAGCCTTTTGTACACCAAATCCATGCTGGATCTTTTTTCCTCATCCATGCTGGCCGCAAGCCTCGGAATCGGAGTCATGTTCGCAGCCGCCTTTGTGCTTGGATTTCAGGGACTTCTCGTCCTGTTAGCCGGTTTTCTGGCGCCGGTTCTTACAGAATCAGCCATTGCAGAAATGACCTGTGCCGGTTCCCTCATCATTATTGCCATCGGCACCAATCTGATCGGCGTCACAAAGATCAAAGTCGCCAACTACCTTCCGGCCATCGCGATCGCACCGCTTCTCTGCCGGCTGGTTTCCCTGATCGCGTAAAAAAAGAGCATGGAGCCTTTTTTATTCCGGTTCCATGCTCTTTCTGATTTTTTCAACACCAGATTAGAGTTCTACTCTGTACTTGTCAGAAGCAGTTCCGTTTGCCACGAAATATGCCGCACACTCTTCCGGCTTTACGTAGATTTCCAGAGTTTTTAAATCCTCGCCTTCAGCCAGATCAGTAAATACCTTTTTGCATGCTGCTACGATATCCTTATCTGTAATCTCTCTTCCGGCGAACTGAACGTATACAGTGCTCTTAACCGCCGGTTTTCTTGTCGCTTTCTTAGTCTCAACAGCTGTATCTGCAGCTTTTACTGCCTTCTCTTCGACAGCTTTTGCAGTTGTTTTTCTGGGTGCCATAATCATTTCCTCCTAAAATTGTTTCCCGGGAGTCACATCCAAGTTGTCATTTGCTAAATATCATTGGTTCATACACCTTTCGGTTGTAGGGATTATAATCCTTAAGCAAAAATTTGTCAACAAAATCGATTTTTTTCCACGATTTCAACAATTTTTCTGGGAAACTTTTCATTTTATTGTTTCTTATTCGGGAAGTTTAAAACCGGGGATCACCTCAGACCACCTGGAGATCCCGATGATCTCTTTTGCAAATTCCGTGTATTTCAGCGCTTTTTTTGTGTCAATGTACTTGAATACCGTGTAAATATTCTTCGGAAACACCGCGATCACCTTATCTTCTCTGGACGTGTCCACGGTCCAGAGACCAAACGCGCAGGAGGATTTGTACTCCAGAACCGAATCCACCTGCCGGTTCAGGATGAACGCGTCGATGTACGGATTGGCGTCCACAAGGAAATATGCGTATGCGTAGGCAGCTGCCTGAATATCAAAGACCGGCCCTCTTGTCGGGCTGATGGATGTAAAGCCCTCCTCCGACAGGATGATATGGCGGACTTTTCCGCTGTCTGTGAGGAACTGCGGCTTCTGAAAATAGTCCGTCAGCACATGCAGGTTTTTAAAGTTGATAATCGGGGAGTCAACGCTCTCTGTGACCATACCGGTCTGATCATCATCCCAGAATTCCGGCTCCGTCATCGGATACGGATACGGGTGGTACGCCAGACCCCAGTCGATATTTCCCTCTTTCCGGATTCCGTCGTTGAACAGGTCGATAAAGTCTTTGGCCGCGTATTTCAGGTTCGTATTCTCTTTCTTCCACTCGTAATCCGTGGAGAAAAACACGCGGGCATTCCTGCTTCTGCTTTTAATCGCCGTGTACGCGACGCGGAAGCTCTTTTCGTAGAGCTTCGTGTAGGAGGCCAGATCCATGGGACCCACATAGTTCCAGTCGCGGTTGTTGTTGACCTCATTTCCGATGATCCAGTTGGACACCCGGCCGTGATTCGGATCAGCCCCGGAATACCGCTCTGCCATAAAAGAAAGCAGCGCCCTCGTAGTCTCATATCCTTCCTTCGTGGAGACATTGAATCCATAATAGTTGGCGGATGACGTTCTCTCAAGACCGGCCTCATGAAGCTCCGGATGCGTGTCATTCCAGCCGTTTAAAAGGATCGCCGTCACCACGATGCTCTTTCCGGAAAAGGTGCTGATCATCTTATCGTAGCTCGCGATCAGTTCCTCATTAAAATGGTATGTTTTTCCGTTGTACTGATACTCCAGATTCCCGCCGATCATGTGATGGTACGGTATGTTGATGGTCGTATGCTTGACCCCTAACTCCATGGCGTCGCCGATCATGTCAAGCTCAATGAGCAGTCCTTTCTTGCTCATGGCATCCGGATATTCTTTCGTATAGGACGCCACCGACTCCGGATTCGTCACATAGATGGGCCCGCTGATCTCCCGGTACGTATCTCCAATCTTTAATGCGACAACGAAACGGGAATACAGCCTCGTATCGTCCGCACTGCCGGAAAACGGAACGTGGAACTCCAGCTTCTCCTTTTTATCCGACCATGCCGCGTAATCGGTTCTGGAACCGATCGAGGACTCGTACGGCTGAAGCTCAAACAGATAATAGTAGCCGTCATCCGGTTTCTCTCCTTCTGACGAGCCGTCTTCTGCGGGCGGCTTAAGAACACCGGCCGCGGCCGTACCCGTCACCACGATCCGATTTTCTCCCTCGACCGTGCAGGTCTTAAGCTCTGCCGTATCGTAGGATGCCAGACTCGTCAGACATCCAAAAGAAAAAGCGGTCAGGATCCCGATAGCAAGGGCCGTACCGCTTTTCAATAATTTCACGTAATTCCTCATGTACATTCCTGCCTTTCCAATTCTGTCTGGACCTATTCTAGCAGAAATGTATTAAAATCTGATTAGGATATCATTACGTTTTATTTACGAATTTATGGCAATTCCAAGGGCAATTGCCGCGGCATTTGCCGCCATGTGGATCACAAACGGAGCTTTCACGGTCTGAAAACGCTCCATGGACCACGCGAGAAAGAGCCCCATGAAAAACCCATAGATTCCCTGGCTCACATTGCCGTGGTAGAGACCGAACAGCGCCGCACTAAAGACCATGGAAATGCGCACAGAAAACAGTTCCTTCAGTCTCCCGTAAAGAACGCCGCGAAAAAAGAACTCCTCCAGCAGCGGCGCAGCAAGAAGGAGCACCACAAGCTCCAGCCACACCGTTCCGGTCATCAGATTCTGCTCAGCCGCCCCGTATCCCGGAACGTGAAGCACCGTAAAAAGCTGGCGGAAGATCACCGACATCGCAGCGCCCGCCGCAAAAAGCGCCGCCGCAATTTTCCCGTTCCATTCTTCCGCTCCCCGGAATACCGCATCCTCCCGGTAGAAATATATGAGTCCCGGCATAGCTGCCACCGCCCGGAACAGCGTATCCCACAGAATCACATCCTCCCCAAAGAGATCCGTCTGTCCCAAAGGAATCTCGATCAGACATGCTGCCGCAAGACATAAAAAGACAGGCATAAGAATACGCCGGATTCGGATTTTCATAGACACTCCCCATTTCATTCTGACACTATTGGCATATCTTATCACAGATCTGGCGTGCATTCCACTGTTTTTTCCTCTGTTTCCTCCGGTCTTACTGACAGTCTCTCATATCTGAATGCTCCGCTTCATACTCTGTAATAAAAAACGGACTCTTTCCATGAAAAGACGGATTCCTCAAAAACTGAAATCCTATCTGACCGTACTGCTCCTGTTTCTGGCCGCTTTTCAGGCCGGGAGCGCCACAGCAGCTGTGAGCGGACGGATCCGGCAGGCCTCCGGACAGGAAGCTGTTCCTAAAGAGGCTGCAGCCATGTTCGAAGCCGCGGAAAACTGGGGCCTCAGCTTCCAGAACGAGGGCATGCCTCCCGTTGCCAATGCCACTGCCGATGAGTTAAAACAGTATAATGCCTATTATGCCGACATGTCGGGGAAAAAAGTCATCTATCTGACCTTTGACGCCGGATATGAAAACGGCAATACCCCGGCAATCCTGGACGCTCTGAAAAAACACAACGTTCCCGCGGCCTTTTTCCTTGTCGGCAACTATCTGGAAACAAGCCCCGAGCTCGTTAAGCGCATGATCTCCGAGGGGCACATCGTTGCGAACCATACGTACCACCATCCGGACATGTCAAAGATCTCCTCCAAAGACGCCTTTGAAAAAGAGCTTTCCGACCTGGAAGCGCTTTACACTGAAGTCACGGGCGGGACCATGGCCAGATACTACCGGCCTCCTCAGGGAAAATACAGCAAAGAAAACCTCGCGATGGCGAAAGAACTGGGCTATACGACCTTCTTCTGGAGTCTTGCCTACGTGGACTGGTATCAGGATAAACAGCCGACGAGAGAGGAGGCATTGAAAAAGCTCCTCGGGCGGATCCACCCGGGAGCTATCGTTCTTCTTCACAGCACCTCCTCCACCAATGCCGCGATTCTTGATGAACTGCTGACAAAATGGGAGGACATGGGCTATTCGTTCCGGTCCCTCGACGAACTCACGTCTGACAGTGTCTGAAAGCCGGCCTGAACACGGTCACCGGTCCGGAAGCTGCTGCCTTCCCTCCCGGCCAGATCTGCTTTCATAGTTCTTGTCCCGTCGCTGATCTCATAGAGCGTGTGGGACCCCATAAAACTCACGCTCTTCACTTCAAAGGGGCCGGCCGGATCTGCTTTCATCCAGACATCCTCCGGCCTCACCACTGCCTGACGTCCATGGCATTCCACATAATTGGCTTTTCCCACAAAGGACGCCACATAAGAGCTCTCCGGCTGATAGTAGACCTCTCTCGGCGTTCCCACCTGCACGGCAATGCCCTTCTCCATGACTACGATCCGGTCGGAAAGACTTAACGCCTCCTCCTGGTCATGAGTGACAAAAATCATCGTGATTCCGAGCTTTTTCTGCAGTTCCTTTAACTCCTCGCGAAGCTGCACTCTGAGGCCCGCATCCAGATTGGAAAGCGGCTCGTCAAGCAGAAGGATCTTCGGTCCCGTGGCCATGGCCCTCGCAAGTGCCACCCGCTGCTGCTGTCCTCCTGAGATCTCGCTGATTGCTGCCTTCTCATATCCTTCCAGTCCCACGATCTTCAACTGTTCTCTTGCCGCGGGAATCGCGTCCTTCTTTTTCATTCCCCGGAAATACCGGAGGCCGTAGCACACATTCTCCAGCACATTCAGGTGAGGGAACAGCGCATAGCTCTGAAATACCGTGGACACCGGCCTGCGCTCCGGCGGCAGATCCGTAATATCGTCGCCCTCCAGATAGATTTTCCCTGAATCCGGACGGATAAATCCACCCAGAAGATTTAACGTTGTGGTCTTTCCGCAGCCGGACGGTCCGAGGAGAGTCACAAAGGAGCCTTTTTCAATTTCCAGATCCAGATATTTGAGGCCTTTTTCTTCCTCGTACAGCTTTTTTAAGCCCTTCAATTTTAAAAACATGCTACTTACCTCCCCGCTTCGAACGTTTTAACAGATTCATGGATACCAGGTTAATGCTCACCGTGACAAGTATGATAAATACTGCCTGAACGGAAGCCACGCCGTAACGGCCGTTCTCAATGGACTGGAACAGTTCCGCGCTGGCTACATTCTTTCCCGGTGAAATCAGGAAAATGATTGCTCCCACAGACGTCATACAGGAAGTGAAGATCGAGATGAATCCCGTCACGAAAATCTGTCTGAGCAATGGCAGAATGATTCCGCCAAGAATATCCATGCGGCTGGCCCCCAGATCTCTCGCCGCGTCCTCTAACTTCCGATTGAGCCCTGTAAACGCGGCATTTGCCGATTTACAGGTCAGCGAGAGCTGGCGGAAGATCAGGTTGGCGATGATGATAACGGAAGTGCCGCGGATATAGATCGGCGGGTGGCTGAAAGCCGCCACATATCCCAGACCGTAGAAGGTTCCCGGAATAATATGGGGAAGCGATGCCAGGAATTCCGCGCCCCGCATGCCCCGAATTTTTCTCCTGTGTGTATAGTAGGAAAGCAGGATTCCCAAAAGTGAGGCCACAGCTGCCGCGATCGCGGAATAAACCAGACTGTGACGAAACGAGCTCCACTGGGACCTGGGAAGATCCCCGAAATAGTCCAGTGTGAAATCCAGGCACCCCTTTGCCGTGTTGGAAAACGCCGACAGGAAAATGTTTCCGTATTTTAATGCCATCACAAGAAAAAACAGACCGGTTACGGCTCGCGTCACAACCGCGACGCCCCCTGTAAGAGGATACGCCGATACGTCTCCCATGGCGGCCCGCCCGGTACCGCTGTTTCCCTCATTCATCTTCATGGCCCGGTAATAAAAGTAAAAAGCCAGTGCGGCCGCCGGAACCATGAGCACACTGATCGCCGAGGCACGCCCGAGGTTTGCCGTGGAGATCACCTGTGTATACGCCTCCGTAGCCAGGACCTTGTAATTTCCGCCGATGACGATCGGCGTTCCGAAATCCGCAAGGTTCATGGTAAACAGCATAAAAAGAACGGACAGAAGGCCGGGACGCACAAGCGGCAGGATCACTCCGAACAGCGTCTGCGCCGGTGTGGCTCCCAGATCCCTGGACGCCAGAATCAGCCTCTGGTCCAGATTATCAAAGGAATTTAACAGCATTAATGCCGCGAATGATACACTGCCGATGACCTGAAGGATCACGATTCCATGCCAGCCATACGGATTCACGCTGAGCCCCAGGATCTGGTGTGTGATGATTCCGCGTCTTCCGAACAGCAGGATGTAAGCTAACGCCGAGACAAACGGCGGCGAGATCATTGTGAGCAGAAGTCCGTTTCTGATAAAACTGCGCCTCTTTCCGCTCTCCGCAAACGCCGCCAGCGCGATGAAAAAGGCGGCAGCCGTCGTGAAGACCGAGGAGAGTGTCGACACCCAGAGGCTGTTTTTGATTAACTTCAGACTTTTCGGCGTTGCCAGTTCTCTGTAGTATTCCAGTGTAAATCGACCGTCCTTAAAGAAACTGGTCGCCACCACAGAAACGATCGGATAGAGAATAAACAGTGCAATACCTGCCAACACCAGAGCGAGAATCAGTCTGTCCGCAAATTCTGCGCGGGCGTAACGCAGATTCCTCCTGTTTTCTGTATGTCTGTTCATCTTCCGTCCTCCTTTCGTTTATTCTCTCCTGTACTGCAAAAAGGCGGGTTGATCTCCAACCCGCCCCGATTCTCATCGATTACTTGCTGTCTTTGTCTCCGACAAGTTCTGCCCACTTTGCCAGAAGATCTTCTCTCTGGCTGCCAAACAGAGTCACATCCTGATTGATCAGCTTGTCTGTGTCAACATTTCCGATTGCTTCCGGAACTGCCACATCGCCGCGGGCCATGACACGGGCGTCGGCCTCACGGAGTGCCTCCTGACCTTCTTTGGAAAGGAAGTAGTCCACAAATACCTTTGCGGCATCCTTATTCTGGGAGCTCTTGAAAATACCGATCGGAGCCGGTGTCCACGGGATCATATCTTCCGGATAGATCGCGGTTACCGGATATTCCTTTTCCATTGCGAAGGTGCCGCCGGTCATCGCCAGTACCGCAATACCGAATTCTCCTGCCGCACATTTCGGGCCCGGCTCACCGCCGCCCTGTGCATAGAAGTCCACGTTATCGTTGATGCCTTTCCATACTTCCCAGCCTTTTTCTTCGCCGAGCGCCTGGATCGTTCCGTTTAAGATCGCGTACTGGGTTCCGGAGATTGCCGGGGAAGCCATAATGATCTCACCTTTGTATTTCGGATCGGTCAGATCTTCCCAGGTCTTCGGGGCTTCCAGATTCTTTTCCTTCAGAACATCATTGTTTACAAGGAAGCCGGCCGGTACAAGCGCAAGGCCTGTCCAGTAGCCTTCGGAATCGCGGTAAGCAGGATTGATTGCATCTGCCTCCGGTGATACATACTGCTCCAGATATCCGAGCTTTGCTGCGGAGATGTAGCTGTCAACGCCGCCGCCGAACCATACATCTGCAGTCGTGTTTCCGTTCTCCGCCTGTAACTGAGCCAGTGCTTTACCTGTGGAGATCTCCACATACTCGACTTTAATTCCGGTCTTCTCGGTAAAACCGTCAAACGCCGCATCCGCTCCGCCGTATGCCAGCATGACATTTAATGTGGTACCCTCGTACGGTTTTACTGCCGCAGTTGTCTCAGCTGCTGTGGTCTCCGGCGCCTTTGTTGTTTCTGCTGCAGTTGTCGCTGCTGCAGTCGTGGCAGCGGCCGTAGTCTCTGCCGGTTTGCTGCTCTGGCAGCCGGTAAGGCTTGCCGCAAGCACTGTGACTGCCATCGCAGCCGCAATCATTCTTTTCTTCATAATAAATTCCCTCTTTTCATTATATAGATATATCGGCTGTTTTCCAGCCTGGGTTCAACCGGGACAGGACCTTTAAAAGGTCTCCATGATCCGGTAACCTTTCCCTTCTTCATAGACAGCCGGGCGAAGCCCGCCTTTGTGCAGCGCTGCCACAAATTCCTCCAGAGTTTTCGGATTCCCCGGTACCTCTGTGGCATATTTTCCCAGCTGGCTTGTCCAGTGGGCGTCACTTGCGCCGACCGCCTGCATTCCGCGCGCACGGCAGATCGCCAGTGCCTTCCGGTTTGCCTCCATATCGGTACTTCCGTTTAACACCTCCACCCCGTGAAGTCCCCGGATCTCCCAGAGATGCTCCTCAAAGCCGCGATTGTTGTTCCGGAACGGATGGCAGGCCACACAGAACCCTCCTGCTTCGTTCACCTGGTCCACAAACTCCTGGGCCGGAATCCTGTGATCCGGAAAATGGTCGATTCCAAATGCGGTAATATCTCCCCAGAGGGAAAAATATTCCACACCCACAAAAATCGGGAAGCCGATCTCCTTCGAATAAGCTTCTGCTGTCTCTTTTAACCCCATACTGTCATGATCCGTAATGCAGACGGCGTCCAGACCGCGCTCCTTTGCAGTCGCCACGATTTCCGCCAGCGTCATCTTGCTGTCACTGGAACATGTCGATTCATGAATATGCATATCAACCAGCATTATTTAGCCCTCCCTTGAAGTTCTATTCTACCATCGACATTCCGCCGCGTCTAATTGAAATGTTCAATCTGATTTTTATGGTTCATTGTTTATTTCAATATCCATTAATTGCAAAAATGCCGCCCGGCATCCAATCAGGCGGCATTCTTTCACCGGAGCTTTCGATCCGGTCTCAGTCACGGTCGGATTCCACGATCCGGTATCCGACTCCGACTTCCGTAAAAATATATTGTGGCTCCGCGGGATTTTTTTCAATTTTCCTGCGGATATTGGCCATATTCACCCGGAGGATCCGGTTATCATTT
>JALEWG010000037.1 GCA_022788065.1 Lachnospiraceae bacterium
CCGGCGTCAGTGCAGCAGAATATGCAAAGAAACACTCTCTTACGGATGCGGAGTGCATGCCGGTCGTGGCGGAACGCGCCGCTCACTACAGCGCGATTCTTGACCGTGAAGCGGATACTGCCACTCCGGACTGGAAGGAAATCAACATTGCGATTCAGCAGGTGATGTCCGATTACTGCGGGCCGGATGTGCGGAGTGAACATCTTTTGACTACTGGTCTGCAGCATTTAAGACGAATCCGCAAGAAAGCGGAAACGGTGCATTGTACCGGCGGACATGAGTTCATGAGATGTCTGGAGGCGGAGGATCTGGGACTTCTGGGCGAACTGGCATTTATCAGCGCACTGGAACGAAAGGAAACGCGAGGAAAACACAACAGAGTGGATTATCCGTTTACAAATCCGCTGTTGAACGGTAAATTTGTCACCATAGAGAAGCTGGACGGCGGTCCTGTAACCGGCTGGCGTGACAAACACAAATAGAAAGGAGCTGCCGATTATGCCGCCTGTTATTGATAAAAAGAAATGTATCGGATGCCATACCTGCGCAGATATCTGCCCGGTGGACGCATATGGTCTGAACCAGGAGAAAGGGCTGCCCCCGGCCGTCCGTTACCCGGAGGAATGCTGGCACTGCAATGCCTGCGTTTTTGACTGTCCTGTGAAGGCCATTACTTTGCGGATCCCGGTTCCGGCTTCCATGGTATTTACAGATGCCCCGCATAAAGGATAGAGACAGAGAACGATAAAATCAAACGGAGCTGTGCACACAAATCAGTATGCACAGCTCCGTTATTATTTTGGTGCATTTTACGCGTTCAGATTCTTCTGGGCGGTGGCAAGCATCAGCTTGATTCTGTTTAACTGGTTTACTTCGCTGGCGCCCGGATCATAGTCAACCGCGATGATATTGGACTCCGGATGCTTGTGGCGGAGTTCCTTGATCACGCCTTTTCCTACGATATGGTTCGGCAGACAGCCGAAGGGCTGGACGCAGACGATATTGTTTACCCCGCTGTGTATTAACTCCAGCATCTCACCGGTCAAAAACCATCCTTCGCCGGTCTGGTTGCCGATGGAGACGAAGTCGCCTGCCATGACGGCGAGTTTTTTGATCTTTGTCGGCGGCGTGAAATGACGGCTCTTTTCAAATTCCATACGCGCCGCTTTGCGGAAGTACTCCAACAGTGAGATCGCGATGTTGCACAGGTGAGCCGTGGATCGCTTGGTGCCCAGGTTGTCGGCCCGGAAGTTGCTGTTATAGAAGCAGTACAGCAGGAAATCCATCAGATCCGGCATCACGGCCTCCGCCCCCTCAGACTCCAGGAGATCAATGATATGGTTGTTGGCGGTTGGAGAGAATTTGACGAGAATTTCTCCCACAATGCCGACCTTCGGTTTTTTTACATCGACCCGTTCCAGATTGTCAAAGTCGCGGATAATCCCGCGGACATTCCGCATAAAGCCCATCATGCCGGGATCCTTTTTGGAAAGAGCCCGGATACAGATCTGTTTCCATTTTTCGTGAAGGGCGTTGGCGGAACCCGGAACCTTTTCATAAGGTCTTGTAGCGTAGAGCACTCTCATAAAGACATCTCCGTATACCACAGCCTGCAGCGCCTTGGCAAGCATCTGCGGAGTGTAGGTAAAGCCGGGGTTGGTTTCCATGCCGTTGGCGTTGAGGGAGATAACCGGAATCTGCGGCATTCCCGCTTTTTCCAGGGCACGGCGGATAAATCCGATATAGTTGGAAGCACGGCAGCCGCCGCCCGTCTGGCTCATCAGGACCGCCGTGCGGGAAAGGTCGTACTTTCCGGACAGCAGGGCATCCATGATCTGACCGATTACGATCAGGGACGGATAGCAGGCGTCGTTGTTTACGTATTTTAATCCCGTATCCACAGCTGTCTTATCATCATTCCGGAGCACCACCAGGTCGTATCCGAAGCTGCGGATCGCAGGTTCCAGAAGTTCAAAGTGGATCGGTGACATCTGCGGGCAGAGGATCGTATAGTTTTTCCGCATTTCCTTCGTGAAGATAACACGGTTGTAGGCACTGGAAACGATATTTCTTGTGTAACGGCGCTCATCTCTCACACGCAGTGCAGAGATCAGAGAGCGGATCCGGATCCTTGCGGCTCCCAGATTATTTACTTCATCAATTTTCAGTACCGTGTAGATCTTGCCGGAGCCGGTCAGGATATCGCTGACCTGGTCGGTGGTCACAGCGTCAAGGCCGCAGCCGAAGGAGTTTAACTGGATCAGGTCCAGATTATCCTGTGTTTTTACAAAGCTTGCGGCCGCATAAAGTCGGGAGTGGTACATCCATTGGTCAGTGACGATCGTGGGCCGCTCCACCTGTGCCAGATGGGAGACAGAATCCTCTGTCAGGACAGCAAAACCGTAGGAAGTGATCAGATCCGGGATTCCATGGTTGATTTCCGGATCAATGTGATACGGTCTTCCTGCCAGAACAATGCCGCGCTTTCCGGTCTCTTTCAGATAGTTTAACACCTCTTCGCCCTTTTTCTCCACATCGCGTCTGGCACGCTCCAGCTCTTCCCAGGCTTTTTTGGCCGCGGCTCTCGTCTCGCTTTCCGGGATATCAAATTCTTTTTTGAATTCCCGGGCCAGCTGCTTTGCCAGAATCGGCTCGCTTGTGAAGGCCATGAACGGATTCATAAAGCGGATATGATTTTCCTTCAGCTCCTCCATGTTGTTTTTGATATTTTCCGAGTAGGAGGTAACCATCGGGCAGTTATAGTGATTTCCGGCGCCTTCCACCTCTTTCCGCTCGTAGGGGATACATGGGTAAAAGATAAACGGGATCTTCTGCTTGATCAGCCAGGAAATATGGCCGTGGGCCAGTTTTGCCGGATAACATTCGGACTCGCTTGGGATAGTCTCGATTCCGAGCTCATAAACCTGCCGGTTGGACTGGGGCGACAGTACTACGCGGAAACCGAGCTCCTTAAAGAAGGTGGCCCAGTAGGGGAAATTCTCGTACATGTTGAGAACGCGCGGGATTCCCACCGTTCCGCGGGTCGCCAGATCCGGCGTCAGCGGCTCATAGTCAAAAAGCCGGTGATATTTGTAGTTGTAAAGGTTCGGAATGTCACGTTTGGCTTTCTCAACACCCAGACCGCGCTCGCAGCGGTTGCCGGAAATGTACTGGCGTCCTCCCTCAAAACGGTTGATCGTGAGGACACAGTGGTTCACGCAGCCGCGGCAGCGGCTCATGGTGGTCGCGTAGGAAAGGCTGATGATCTTGTCGAGGGAGAGCATGGTCGTCTGTTTCGGACGGTGCATGTAGCGTTCTCTCGCAATGAGGGCAGCGCCGAACGCGCCCATGATCCCGGCGATATCGGGACGGATCGCATTTCCGCCGGATATTTTTTCAAAACTCCGCAGAACTGCGTCGTTGTAGAAGGTACCGCCCTGTACCACCACGTTCTTTCCGAGATCGGCGGCGGAAGTGATCTTGATGACCTTGAACAGAGCATTTTTTATCACTGAGTACGCCAGACCGGCGGAAATATCGGCAACCGAGGCGCCTTCCTTCTGGGCCTGCTTTACGTTGGAATTCATGAATACCGTACATCTGGTTCCGAGATCGATGGGGTTTTTCGCAAAAAGCGCTTCTTTTGCAAAATCCTGAACACTGTAATTTAAAGATTTCGCAAAGGTTTCGATAAAGGATCCGCAGCCGGAGGAGCATGCCTCGTTTAACTGTACGCTGTCAACGGTGCCATCCTTGATCCGGATACATTTCATGTCCTGACCGCCGATATCCAGGATGCAGTCCACATTGGGATTGAAGAATGCGGCGGCATAATAGTGGGAGATCGTCTCTACTTCGCCTTCATCCAGAAGAAATGCGGCCTTTAATAAAGCCTCCCCGTAGCCGGTCGAGCAGGAGTAGGCGATCTGTGCCTTTTCCGGAAGAAGGGACTTGATTTCTTTGATCGAAGAGATCGCAGTTGCCAGCGGGCTTCCGTTGTTATTGCTGTAAAAATGATAGAGAAGAGAGCCGTCCTCACCGACAAGAGCGACTTTTGTTGTGGTGGAGCCGGCATCAATGCCGAGGAAGCAGTTGCCCTCATAGGCGGACAGATCCCCGCGTTTTACCCGGTACCGGTTATGGCGCTCGGTGAATTCCCGGTAATCATCCTCATCTTTAAACAGAGGATCCATTCTCTTTACTTCAAATTCCATTTTGATTCCGCCGGACAGGTCCGCGATCAGCTGGTTGAGGGAGACCACAGGAGTCTCTTTGGCATTCATGGCGGCGCCCACCGCCGCGAACAGATGGGAATGCTCCGGCGCGATAATATGTTCCTCTGTCAGATTCAGAGTGCGGATAAAGGCTTCTCTGAGTTCGGACAGGAAGTGAAGCGGGCCGCCTAAGAATGCCACATTGCCGCGGATCGGCTTGCCGCAGGCCAGACCGCTGATGGTCTGATTGACAACTGCCTGGAAAATCGATGCGGCCAGATCTTCACGGGTCGCGCCTTCATTAATTAAAGGCTGGATATCCGACTTGGCAAAAACACCGCAGCGGGCCGCGATCGGATAAATGGCCTTGTAGTGTTTGGCATACTCATTGAGTCCCGGAGCATCTGTCTGGAGCAGTGACGCCATCTGATCGATAAACGAGCCGGTGCCTCCCGCGCAGATTCCGTTCATCCGCTGATCGATTCCGCCGGTAAAGTAGATAATTTTGGCATCCTCACCGCCGAGCTCGATGGCCACATCTGTCTGGGGCGCATAATCCTGAAGGGAGGTGGCGACAGCGACAACTTCCTGAACAAAAGGAATATGTAAATGACCGGAAAGAGTCAGACCGCCGGAACCTGTAATACTTGGACGAAGGAACATTTCTCCGAGAGAGTCCCTGCACTTCTTTAAAAGAGAAGCCAGAGTTTCCTGAATATTGGCGAAATGCCTTTCATAGTCCGCAAACAGAATTTTGTTATTGTCGTCGATGACAGCAATTTTCACTGTGGTGGAACCGATATCGATTCCAAGACGTTCAGTTAAATTCATATAAGCGGGGAAAGCTCCCCTAACCTCCTTTGTGGGGTGACACTATCAGTATATTTTCATGTCATTTCTGTTAGTAAGAAAAAAAACGGGCTGCAAAGAGCAGCCTTCCAGCAAGCCATATGCCATAAAAAGGCAGGCCATGGCTTCAGTATAGCACAAAACTAAAAGGAAGACAATCAACACAATGCGGATTTCACCGCCAAAAAAAGTTAAATTTATGTTAAAAATACGTAAAGAAAAATAGTAGGATTTTCCGGTTTTCCTGTCGGAAGCGAAAATAATTTCAAAAGGTTTGACAAATAGAATTGGTGGGAATTATAATAGCGTCCATAGATATGCAGAGCGGGGGACTGCATAACATAAGGAAAGGAATGTTTGGGAATGAATGGAATGAATAAACTGGAGCAGAAATTCGGAAAATATGCGGTCCGGGATCTGATGAAGTATGTCAGCTATCTGTATGCCGCCGGCATCGTTATCCAGCTGTTTGCGCCGTGGCTGTATTCGAATCTTCTGTCATTGAACGCGCGGGCGATCCTGCACGGACAGATCTGGCGGATCGTGACGTTCCTGATCTATCCGCCTATCGGTGGAAGCTGGATCGGAAATGCCGGTTCCGCGGCGGGGATGATGAATCTGGTATTTGACCTGATCTTCAATATGCTGATCATCTACTGCTACCGGAATATCGGCGCGATGCTGGAGCGCGTATGGGGAACTTTCCGGTTTAATATCTACTTCCTGATGGGAGTGGTGGGCCATGTGCTGGCAGCTCTGATTATTTATCTGGTGCTTGGAAAAACGTATATTCTGACCACAGATTATCTTAATTTTTCGCTGTTCCTTGCAGTTGCCATCACGTTCCCGGAAGCACGGTTTTACCTTTACGGAGTACTTCCGATAAAGGCAAAATGGCTGGCGATCTTCAATGGCCTGTTTTACGGCTACGGACTTCTGTTCGGAGGTGCGGCCACCCGTGTGGCGATCATTATGTCTCTCCTGAATGTGGTGGTTTTCTTCCTGATTATCGGAGGAGCAAAATATAATCCGAAGGAGCTGAAGCGGAAACAGCAGTTCAGAACACAGATGAATCAGGCGGTTCGCGAGGCGAAGACCGGCGCCCGCCATCGCTGTGCGGTCTGCGGCCGCACAGATCTGGAATATCCGGATCTGACATTCCGTTATTGTTCCAAATGCGAAGGAGATTTCGAGTACTGTCAGGACCATCTTTATACGCATCAGCATGTGACCCGCGGAGGAATGGACCCGAGACAGGCCGAAAGCAACGCAGCGAACAAACCCGAAAGCAATGAAAAAACAGGAGGCAGCAATTCATGAAAAAGACAAAAATCATCTGCACGATGGGACCAAACAGTGATAACCGTGAGGTTATGAAGCAGCTGGTCTTAAACGGCATGGATGTGGCACGTTTTAATTTTTCCCATGGCTCTCATGAAGAGCATAAAAAGAGATATTTACAGCTCCGTGAAGTGGCGGAGGAGGCTGGAATTCCGATTGCGGCCCTGCTCGATACAAAGGGACCGGAGATTCGTACCGGAATCCTGAAGGACGGGAAAAAGATCTCCCTGAAAGAGGGACAGGAATTTGTATTGACCACCGAGGAGGTGATCGGTGACGAGAACATGGTCCAGATCAACTACGACGGACTCAATGAAGATGTGAAGGAGGGAGACAGGATCCTGATCGATGACGGCCTGATCGAGCTCCATGTCCTCGGAGTGGAGGGACCGAAAATCTTATGTAAGGTCATTAACGGCGGTGAGCTGGGAGAGAGAAAGGGCGTCAATGTCCCGGGAGTAAAGATCAAGCTTCCGGCACTGACGGAGAAGGACAAGGAAGATATCCGTTTCGGTATTGAGATGGGATTCGACTATATTGCAGCGTCCTTTATTCGCTCGGCTGACGCGATTCTTGAAATCCGGGAGATGCTGGAGGAAAGCGGCTCTCAGATGGGAATCATCGCGAAGATCGAGAATGCCGAGGGACTGGAAAACCTGGATGCGATCATGGAGGCCAGCGACGGTATCATGGTGGCGAGAGGCGACCTGGGCGTAGAGATCCCGCCGGAGAAACTTCCGTATTTACAGAAAAAGATGATTGAAAAGTGCAGCGAATCCTGTAAAATTGTTATCACAGCGACACAGATGCTGGATTCCATGATAAGAAATCCGCGCCCGACCCGCGCGGAGGTGACGGATGTGGCCAATGCTGTTTACGACGGCACCGATGTGGTCATGCTATCGGGTGAGACGGCCAACGGAAAATACCCGGTGGAAGCGCTGAAAATGATGGTACAGATCGTGGAAGAGACCGAGGCGCACCTGGATGACGCATTCTTCAAGAGAAGAAGAGTTTCTGAGGACAACAGCCACAGCGTGTCAAATGCGGTCTGCTATGCTTCCGTTTCCACAGCGAGAGCATTAAAGGCGAAAGTGATCATCGCACCGAGCATCAGCGGTTACACGGCGCGTATGCTTTCCAAATGGCATCCGGCAGCCACACTGATCGGAATGTCCCCGAGCATTTCTACCGTGCGAAAGATGCAGCTCTACTGGGGAGTGACCCCATTCCAGGCAAAGCGCGCGGAATCCACGGATACGCTCATTATGAATTCTGTCGATATGCTGAAAGAAAAAGGTATCGTTCAGGAAGGTGACCTGGCAGTGGTCACAGCTGGAGTGCTTTCCCATTCCAGAAGACATGAACCGGCAACTGCCACCAACATTATGCGGGTGGTTACAGTAGACTGATATAAGGAGAACACACATTATGGAGAAAAAACC
>JALEWG010000038.1 GCA_022788065.1 Lachnospiraceae bacterium
CCGTCAGCCTCGCCTTTAATCAGCTCTTTTCCTGAAAGATCCATCAGGACTTTCCCGGATGCGTCCGGGCTGCTGATAAAGGAGTCATGTTTTTCCGCCGTCACGCCGGTCATCGGCTGGAACCAGTGGGTATAATGGGTCGCTCCGTTATCCACAGCCCAGTCTTTCATTGCGTGAGCCACCACATCGGCAATGGAGGGATCCAGCTCGCTACCGTCCTCAATCGTCTGTTTCAGTTTTTTATATACGCTTTTCGGGAGACGCTCCTTCATTACGGCGTCGTTAAACACGTTCTCGCCGAAGATTTCTGCCACATTGATGGCCTCGTTCATACCTGTTATCCTCCTCATCTCTTTTCCGGTACTGAGTTTCAAAAACGTTCTCCTGAAATCTCAGGAGAACGTCTGTGACTTTTTTATTCAGTTATTGCTGTGATTATTCAGCTTTTCCAACGGAACCGAACAGTTCCATCTTTGTCTTTACAGTTTCCTTGATTGCCTCTGCGCCCGGAGCCAGAAGTTTTCTCGGGTCGAAGCCCTTACCCTGTAAATCCTTGCCTGCTTCGATGTACTTTCTTGTAGCATCGGCAAATGCCAGCTGGCACTCGGTGTTTACGTTGATCTTTGCAACGCCGAGGGAGATTGCCTTCTTGATCATATCCTCCGGGATACCTGTACCGCCGTGAAGAACTAACGGCATATCGCCTGTTTTCTCCTTAACAGCTGCCAGAGTCTCGAAGCTTAAGCCCTGCCAGTTTGCCGGATATTTTCCGTGGATGTTGCCGATACCTGCAGCGAGCATATCAACGCCCAGTTCAGCGATCATCTTGCACTCGTTCGGATCTGCACACTCGCCCATACCGACTACGCCGTCTTCCTCGCCGCCGATCGCGCCAACCTCTGCTTCCAGAGACATGCCTTTTTCCGCACAGATTCTTACTAATTCTTTTGTCTTCTCAACGTTCTCTTCGATCGGATATTTGGAACCATCGAACATGATGGAAGAGAAACCTGCCTCGATACACTTCATGCAGCCCTCGTAAGTACCATGGTCAAGATGAAGTGCTACCGGCACTGTGATTCCAAGCTCCTCGATCATGCCGTTTACCATACCGACAACGGTCTTGAAACCGGTCATGTACTTTCCGGCGCCCTCAGATACACCAAGGATAACCGGGGATTTTAATTCCTGAGCGGTAAGCAGGATTGCTTTTGTCCATTCCAGGTTATTGATATTGAAATGACCTACTGCATACTTTCCGTCTCTTGCCTTTGCCAGCATGTCCTTTGCGTTAACTAACATAACTTTGTTCCTCCATATCTCTCATTTTATTGTCAGCGGGTTCACTGTCCCGTCCGCTCCGGAGGCGGATGCGGCGCGATTCCCGCCATTTGACGGCGTTTTGGCCGCACATGAACATAAAATCATTATACTCCACTTTTTTTATTTTGAAAAGGTGGATTTCACAGTTTCCTTCATTTCTTCCGGTCTGCACTGACGGTTGTGGAGGATCTTTGCCTCCCGGATCTCCTCAATCGCCTGAGGGATCGGCACGCCGGACAGTTTTTCCAGTTTATCGATCAGCTCAAACTCATCATCCGTATCCTGTTTTCCGCATACAGCCTCGACCACACTTCGTGAGAACTTGTATGGACTTGCCGTGGATGCGATGATCGTTTTCGCCGCATCGCCCGAGGCTTCCCTGTATGCCGCACAGACAGCCGCAGCAACACCGGTATGTGTATCGATGAGATATCCCGTATCTTCATACAGTTTCCGGATCATGGCTGCATTTTCCTCCATTCCGGCATATCCGGCGCGGAAATCCGCCATGAAATTCTTCATGTCCTCCGTAATCTCGTATTTTCCTGTTCCCGACAGTGCTTCCATCATTCCTCTGGTCTTTTCCGCGCTGCGGCCACAGCTTAAGTAGAGGAGACGCTCCAGGTTGCTGGATACGAGAATATCCATGGACGGGGACGTGGTCAGGATAAACTCACGGTTCTTGTCGTATGTACCTGTTGTAAAAAAGTCATAAAGGACTTTGTTGTCATTGGACGCACAGATCAGCTTGTCAAACGGAATTCCCATCTGCTTTGCAAAGTAGGCAGCAAGAATATTTCCAAAGTTTCCGGTCGGAACCGTCACATTGACCTTCTCGCCCTTTTCGATCTCCCCGTTGGCGTAAAGCTTCGCGTACGCATAGACATAATACACGATCTGCGGAACAAGGCGGCCGATGTTGATGGAATTGGCTGAGGAGAGCTGGAATCCCATCTGATCGATCTCTTTCGCGAATTCCCGGTCTCCGAAGATCTTTTTCACGCCGGTCTGGGCGTCGTCAAAGTTTCCGTGGATTCCCACGACACAGGTATTTGCTCCCTTCTGGGTCAGCATCTGGAGCTCCTGCACGCGGCTGACGCCGTCCTTCGGGTAGAATACGATGATCCTTGTTCCCGGTACATCCGCAAAACCGGCCATGGCAGCTTTGCCCGTATCGCCGGAAGTAGCTGTCAGAATCACGATCTCGTTCTTCACATCGTTCTTTTTCGCCGCCGTCGTCATCAGATACGGAAGAATGGAGAGCGCCATATCCTTGAACGCGATCGTCTTTCCGTGGAACAGTTCCAGAAAATAGACGCCGCCCGCCCTGACTAACGGCGCGATCTCCTCTGTGTCAAATTTCTCATCATAGGCGTGGGAAATGCAGTATTTCAGTTCTTCCTCTGTAAAATCGGTCAGAAACTGTTTCATTACCGCATAGGCTGTTTCCTGGTAGGTCATGCCCGCAAGCTCCTCGACCGTCACATCCAGACACGGGATCGTTTCGGGGACAAACAGACCTCCGTCGGACGCCAATCCTTTTAAAATTGCCTCGGAAGCAGTGACTCCGGTCTCTCCGCCCCGTGTGCTCTCATACAATAAACCCATTTTTTCGGTCCATCCTCTCTTTATTACTGTATCATGCGAAAACTTTTTCCAAATTGTAGCATACTTTCCCTGACTGCGCAAGGAGATTATGCTATAATAGCTTTCAGTAATCCATTCTGATCCGGAGGTTTCCATGTTTTATGAAAATGTATCGAACGGCCTCTTTCTTTCCCGTCCCAACCGCTTCCTGGCGCGTGTCATGCTGAATGGAAAAGAAATCGTATGTCATGTAAAAAATACCGGCCGTTTAAAAGAACTTTTGATCCCCGGCGTTCCGGTCGGCGTCCAGCACCATCCGGACGCCGCTTCCCTCGGTCGGAAGACCGAATATTCTCTCATTTCCGTCGCGAAGCCGGCTGACGAGCATGCAGTTCTGTCCGGAGGCAGGGATCTTTTCCGGGCGGAAAACGGTCTCCTCTTCCGGTGGGTCAACATCGATTCCCAGGCGCCCAACCAGGCTGCCTTTGAATGGCTCTCGACCGGGCACGGGCTCCCGTTCTGCCCGAGGCCGCAGGAGATCCGCCGTGAGGTGCGCTACGGCCTGTCCCGCTTTGACCTGTCCTTCTCTGACTGCGGGACGCCATGGTTCATGGAGGTAAAAGGCGTCACCCTCGATGTGAACGGTACGGCCATGTTCCCGGACGCTCCCACAGATCGCGGAATCAAACATCTGGACGCGCTGGGAGCCGCCGTACGGGACGGATACGGCGCAGCCGCTCTCTTTGTGATCCAGATGAAAGGGATCTCTGCTTTCTCTCCGAACGCGAAGACTCACCCGGAATTTGCCGATGCTCTGGTCCGGGCCAAAAGAAACGGAGTTCACATCTGGGCATATGACTGTCTTGTGACGGAAGATTCCATGCAGATCCACCAGCCGGTGAAGGTCATTCTGCCGCAGGGACATTCCGCCTGAAACATGCACGTTCTTTTCTGATTCCTCATATTTCACTCATAAGCAACCTGCGAGTGAGTGATTTTATGGTACTTCCGTTGAGTAATATAAAACCCGGTGATACCGTGCGGATCGTGTGTCTGGCAAACGAAGGCCTCATGGCCGGCCGGCTCCATGACCTTGGCTTCGAACCGGGGGCTGTGATCTCCTGTGTACTTCAGAAACGCAGAAAAAATATCGCCGCTTACCTGGTGCGGAACGCTGTCATCGCCCTCCGGGAGGAAGACAGCCGGTACATCATGGTGAAAGAGGTGCGTGCATGATGCGGCGGGCTGCACTGGTCGGAAATCCCAACGTGGGAAAAAGTACGATTTTCAACGCTCTGACCGGCATGCGCCAGCACACGGGCAACTGGCCCGGTGTGACGGTCTCCTGCACATACGGTTATTTTTATGTATGTCCGGAATCTTCCGTTTCCGGATGCAGAGAGTCAGACCGGCAGGACTTTATGATCGTGGATCTGCCGGGTATCTATTCTTTTGACATCCGTTCCGAAGAAGAGGCGGTCACCAGAAATTATATTCTGAAAAAGGAGTATGAATTCCTTTTATTAGTCTGCGACGCCACCTGCCTGGAACGCGGGCTTCACCTGTTAAGGCAGGCTACGGCTCTTATTGAGGATCGCCCGGATGACACGATTCCCCAGATCATACTCTGTGTCAATCTCTGCGATGAGGCCGAAAAAAAAGGAATCCGGATCGATTTTGAAGGTCTGGAAAAGGCTCTTTCCATTCCTGTCATCCCGTGCTGTGCCAGAGAACGCCGGGGGCTTTCCGCTCTGAAGGAAACGCTGCTGCGGCTTTCCGGGGCCTGCTCGTCATGTGCTCTCGAGGATCGTCCTGAAGGTGATTCCCATGAGTATCAGAAATATCCGCCGGATTTTTCTCCGGCCGGACTGGCTGCCGGTTCGGTCTCCTACACCCGGGCCGATTACCGCAGGCGGGAGGAAGCCCTTGACCGGCTCCTGACCGGTTCCTTTACCGGAACCTTCTTTATGCTGCTTTTACTGACCGGAGTCTTCTGGCTCACGATTACAGGCGCCAACTATCCCTCCTCCATGCTCTGGGAGCTGTTTTTCCGCCTGGAAACGGTCCTTGCCGCTGCCGCACAGTCCTTAAGTTTTCCGTCATGGCTGACTGAAGCCTCCATTTTCGGCGTCTACCGCGTTGTCGCCTGGATCGTCTCAGTCATGCTGCCTCCGATGGCGATTTTCTTTCCTCTGTTCACACTTTTAGAAGATCTCGGCTATCTGCCCCGCGCCGCTTTCAACATGGACGGCGCCTTCCACCGGTGCCATGCCTGCGGGAAACAGTGCCTCACCATGGCCATGGGGCTTGGCTGCAATGCCGCCGGTGTTACCGGCTGCCGGATCATCGATTCGCCAAGAGAACGTCTCATCGCGATCCTGACCAACAGCCTTGTACCATGCAACGGCCGCTTCCCGTTAATTATCACGATGATCTCGCTCTGCGCCCTGGGTACCTCCGTGATCCCGTCTGCCGTTTCCGGCGTCGTCACGGCCCTGATTCTCACCGGGATGATCTCGTTCAGCGTTCTCATGACATTAGCTGCCTCATGGTTCCTGTCCAGAACGGTACTGAAAGGGGTCCCCTCCTCCTTTACGCTGGAGCTTCCTCCGTACCGGAAACCGCAGATCGGGAAGGTCCTTGTCCGCTCCGTGTTCGACCGGACTCTCTTTGTTCTCGGCCGTGCGATTGCCGTCGCCGCCCCCGCCGGACTTCTCATCTGGATCCTTGCCAATATCTCCATAGACGGGCAAAGCCTCCTTCTCTGGATCTCCGGAGCTCTGGATCCTCTCGGGAAGCTCATGGGACTGGACGGTATTATCCTTATGGCTTTCCTTCTTGGTTTTCCGGCAAACGAGATCGTACTTCCCGTCATCCTTATGGCATACCTGGAAACCGGATATCTGGTCGATATGGAGGATAAGATGGCTCTTTTTACGCTCCTGAGCGCACACGGCTGGACGGTGAAAACCTTCATCTGTACCGCTGTATTCAGCCTGTTTCACTGGCCATGCTCCACCACCTGCCTGACCATAAAAAAGGAAAGCGGCAGTCTCAGATGGACTGCCGCCGCCATGCTTCTCCCGACTGTGATCGGAATGTTTTTCTGTATTCTGATTGAACAGATATTTCGGATTATATAGCCTTCTTCTTTCCTGCCATCTGCCATGCTAACGATGCGCCGACAAGCGCAATACCGATGATATCGGTCAGCGTACCCGGAATCAGCATGCAGAGACCGCCAATAACGGCCATAAGCCTCTGGATGACATTCATGTTTGCAAGCATGTATCCCTCAAGGCCTCCCGCTACGCCGAACAGACCGATCAGGGATGTAACAATGATCAGGACCACATCGATCACTCCCGCATCAATGAACAGCATCGCCGGATTGAATGCGAAGATGTACGGTACAATAAATGCGGCGATCGCAAGGCGGGACGCATTTAACGCCGTCTTCATCGGATTGGACTTCGCGATCGCAGAGCCGGCGTAGGCAGCCAGCGCAACCGGCGGTGTGATATCTGCCACGATACCAAAGTAAAATACGAACATGTTGGCCGCGATTTTGTTGATTCCCATACCGTTGACAAGAATCGGTGCGCATGTGGTCGCCATAATGATATAGTTCGCAGTCGTCGGAACACCCATGCCGAGAACGATACAGGTCAGCATCGTTAAGAACAGAGCTACGATCACACGGTCACCGGCAACGCCGACGATTGCGGAGATCAGAAGCTGTCCGAGACCGGTCATGGTAACAACGCCGGCTATAATACCCGCAACACCGCAGGCAACCGCAACAGACAGCGTGTTCTTGCCGCCGGTTTCCAGTGCGTTGACAAAGCGGGTCGGGTTCATTCTCGTCTCCTTATTCGGCAGGCTGACAAGAATGGCAAGACCGGTGGCGATCACAGCCGCCCGGGACATGGTAAAGCCCATCATAACCATAACGACAAGTGTCACGAGCGGGATCAGAAGATATCCCTGTCTGATAAATAACGGCAGGAACTTCGGAAGGTCCTCCTTCGCGATTCCCTTTAAGCCGAGTCTCTTGGCCTCCAGATGTACGGTAATAAAAATACCGGTGAAGTAAAGCAGTGCCGGGAAGATCGCCCGCATGGCGATCTCACTGTACTGAACGCCCACCATCTCGGCCATCAGGAACGCCGCGGCGCCCATGATCGGCGGCATGATCTGTCCGCCGGTGGAGGAGGCCGCCTCAACAGCTCCCGCAAACTCGCCCTTGTAGCCGGTCTTCTTCATCAGCGGGATCGTCACAGACCCCGTTGTAACCGTGTTGCCCACGGAGCTTCCGGATACCATACCGCAGAGAGCGGAGGATATAACGGCTACCTTCGCCGGTCCGCCGGTGGAACCGCCTGCCAGAGAATTGGCCAGCTGAATAAAGAATTCAGAAATACCGGTGGCCTCCAGAAATGCGCCGAACAGAATAAACAGCGCAATATACGTGGAGCAGACGCCGATCGGAGTACCGATGACGCCTCCGGTTGTATAGAACAGGTTGTAAACAATGGACTTCAGAACGACCTGGAAGGCTCTTCCCTGCCCCAGTCCGTTATAAAATGCGTAGCAGACAAATGCCGTTGCCACACAGAGGATCGGAATACCGACCACGCGGCGGCAGGTCTCTGCCAGAACCAGGATACCGATCACACCAACGATCACTTCGATCTGGCTGATACGGGTGGCATGACCGATGATCGTCTTAAAGTTGATAACAAAATAGAAAAACGCGCCGCTGCCGAGCACCATGAGAACAATATCATAGATCGGCATGTGGTTCTTCTTTGTACTTCCTTTCTTCGCCGGATAAACCAGGAATGACAGGATGATGACGATTCCCACAAACAGAGAACGTCGAACACGCTCATCCCAGTTTGCAAACAGGTTCATATAGAGCATCAAAACGGAAAATGCCGCCAGAAGATACCGGATCACCATCCTGGGCTTTCCTTCCCAGAGTCTCACGTTGGATTCCCGGTCATACTTCTTCATTATGGCTTCCACGTCCTCCGCCGTACCGGTCGATGTATCCTCAGCCGGAGACGGATTGACTTTCATTTTTTCATCTGCCATAGCTTCTCCTCTCCTTACGTTATTCGCATGAAAACTCCACCTTGCTGTTTCGCCCGCAGAGCTCCCTTAAACTGATTTCCTCCCCATTCACTATGAGAATATGGTCTGAGACTGTACCTACAATATAGGAAAGCCAGGGCATCTCCCGGTCAAAGCCGGAAACGATCATCTCCCCGTTCTCTCCGTATTCCAGTTTCTGCCCCGGTTCGATCTCCGTCTGAACACCGGCGCCGAAATTGTTATAAATGGTCCGCACCACGTAGATCTTGTGGTTCCGGATCTGGTACACGTCCGTCAGCGGATACTGATTCACCGAATGGATGAATGTCACGGAAAATTCATCCCCCTCTGAGACTCGAAAGCGTGCAAATTCTTCCTTTGTGTCCCCGTTCCTCAGGACCAGCCAGTCGCCGCCTCTCAGGGTAAGAGTTGCAATGGCTGCAATAATACCAACCATTATTGCAGCCACTGTAAAGAATTTCAATTTCCTGTATTTCAAAAGAACTACTTAATTGCTCCTACTTCTTTGAAGTACTTTTCAGCACCCGGATGGAACGGAACAGAAACGCCGCTTACCGCGTATTCCAGACTCAGTTCTTCGCCCTTGGCATGTGCGGCTGCGATTTCCTTCTGATTCTCGAAGATCGCCTTTGTAAGGTTATAAACGGTTTCCTCAGAAAGCTTCGGAGAGCAGATCAGAGTCGCCTTGATTGCAACCGTCTGAACATCTGCATCGATTCCTTTGTAGGAACCGCCCGGAATCGGGTATGTCGTGTAGAACGGATGCGCCTCAGCAAGCTTCTTTGCGTGCTCATCGTCGATTGGAAGAAGATTGATGCTGTTTGTGGTCGCAAGCTCAACGATTGCTGTTGTCGGAGCACCTGCGGTACAGAAGAATGCGTCAATCTTGCCATCCTTTAATGCGTCAGAAGAATCACCGAAACCGAGGTTGTTTACCTGGATATCATCGAATGTGATGTCGTACGCTTCCAGAATCTGGCGGGCGTTGAATTCAACACCGGAGCCTGCGTCACCAACGGAGACTCTCTTGCCCTTTAAATCTTCGATGGACTTGATATCGCCGGTGGAAACAACCTGACATACTTCCGCATAAAGAGCGGCAACTGTAGCGAATTCCTTCGCTGCGCCCTCTTCCGCGAACAGGTCGGTTCCGTTATAGGCATAGTCCATAACGTCGTTCTGTACGATCGCAAGATCTGCTTCTCCGTCGTTAACAAGATAGATATTGGCCTTGGATGCACCTGTGGACTGAACGTTAATATTTACCCCCACGTTCTTACCATTCAGTACGTTCGCGATAACACCGCCGAATGCATAGTATGTACCGGTCGTTCCGCCGGTACCCATTGTCATCTTGATGGCATCCCCGTTTGGTGCTGCCGCAGCTGTTGTCGCTCCCCCTGCTGCTGCGGTCGTTGCTGCGGCTTTGGTCTCTGCCGGTTTGCTGCCGGAGCAGGCGGAGAGAATCATTGCGCAGCCCAGTACCAGTGCTGTTAACGCTGACAATTTCTTTTTCATAGACACTACCTCCTTTTTTTACCTATTTTTATAGCAAAAATAGGGTCTGTTACCATTATAAGGCATATATATTTTTTTTGCAACTATAATCTTATTTCATATTTTTTCTGTCTTTTTCAAAAAATCAGACTCTTTTCTGAATGGTTGACATAATTCTTTAAATTTTAACACTTTAAAGTGTGTATGATCCCATTTGAAAATGTTTGGATCCGTTCCTCGATTCCGTTCGCATGTATGGCGGTTCCGGGATTATTTCCGGTTTCCATCATGCAGAAGTTTCCGGGAAGGTAAAAGGTTTTGTTCATATTGAGTGCAGTCGCCAGCTGTCCCGCGATCAGATCACTGCCGGAATATCCGGATACGATGATCGCAAACATCGCCTTGTCATAAAATCTCGTCGTGCGAAACAGAGCTGTCAGGCGGTTGATAAACGCCGTCATATTTGCCGACAGCGCGTCATTATAATTTGGGCAGAGAAGAAGAATTCCATCGGCCCATTTCACTGCCGGATATACGGAATCCACCATGGCTCCGCCGTAGAAACACTGACCGCGCTCACCGAAATGCAGACACATCTGGAACGGACAGCCGGAGCAGTCCTCCAGCGTTCCGTTTCTTAAATTGATCTCCCGGATCTCCATTTCATTCTCGATCTGAGCCCGCACAGCCTTCCAGATATCCATGGTATTGGACGTTTTGTGATTGGAGGCATGCAGCACCAGAAGATGCGGATTCTCTTTTCCCTCCCAGGCAAACGACAGAAGCTGTTCCGTCAGGATCCTGGCGCTTTTTAAATACGCGCCGAACCGGTCCGTGTTCATGTTGGAAGCCTGAACAAGATAATTGTCAAGAGAGGCCGTTCCCTCCACGAGCGGCCGCCCCACAAACGCGCAGCCGGCCTGATTGGCGGCCACCGCCAGCTCTCTGGCCGCCGCTTTGGTGTAAAGCTCGCTGTCTGCATCGATGACCATGCCGGCCGTGCAGCCGGAAAGCACCTGTTCTCCGCTCCTGAGCCATGCCAGCACCTCATAATATCCGCGATTGATGCCGTTTTTTCCAAGCGGAACCGCAAACAGGATCTTTTTATTCCTCCAGTCATGATCCTCCAGTACGGTCATGTCTTCAAAAATTTCCGTTTCCATATCACAGAGCGCATAATCCAGGACCCGGTCCAGACGTTCCCTTTCCTTTTCTGTTCCTGTTTTCTGTGGATATATCACATATAGTTTTTCACTGTTCACTCGTTTCCTCCTCTCCCGACGTCCTTCCCGGAACCGCCGGCTTTTTTTCTGTCCCAAACCGCAAAGGGAACCGACTGACCCTCCGGCCCGGCTCCCTCTTTGGATGTTCTTCTGTATCTGATTTAAATAATTTTCTTTAAATTCTCTTCCGCGAACACAATTCTGTCATAGAGCGCATCCGGCAGCGGAAGAATCTCAGCCTCCAGCCCATTCTCCGTATAGCGGTTCTTCACACCCATATAGACGCCCCCCAGAAAAACGGAGCCGCAGTGCCAGTCACCGCGAAGCGCCATCAGAATAGAGATCGCGCCGGAGGAAAACGCCGGAGCCACAAACGGTTTATACCCGATGGAGCGCATGTGCAGGTTCGCCGTAACCGTCAGGTTCGTAAGTTCCTTCGAAAGTTCGTCATTATAGTGCTCAATGGAATCTGCCACCACCAGGTCCTGACCGTGGGGACCAAAGGTACGTCCCTCTGCCAGAAACTGTTTCATCCGCTCATCCCTCTTCGCATAATAAGCCGCTCTCGCGTTCATAACGCCGAGACCGAAACCCTGAATCTGCTCCGGGAGCAGTCCCATATAGTCCAGTTCGCCGTTTTCATTCCGGTTGCTCTCCAGGAAAGCCACCTTGGCTAACGGATCCACCGGGTCAGAAACTGCGCAGAACAGGCCCCTGAACTTCTTTTCTCTGGCCATTCTTGCGTAATGTCCGATGATCTTCGAATTATTTTCAAACTGGTACATACGGACGTCCTTTACGCCGGAGCCCACCGGCGGAATTCCCTTGGAAGCCACAAAGACAAATACGTCACAGTCAAACAGCTGCTCCGGCTTTACCACATCGACCTCAGGCAGCGCGTCGTAGTCCCACGGATAGGCGATCTGATTTTCCTCAAATTCCCATCTTGCCGTGACCTGATCGGAAATATCGCAGATTCCGATTGATGAGATCACATCGCCGCCGAGAAGGTGCAGTCCGGTTAACAGCATGCTGCCTACGTCCCCGATTGCCAGCACATGAACCCGCTTTTTCCCTTTTTCAGGCTCAGAATTCAGGATCTCCTCAAATTTCGGGTGGCATACATTCACCGCGCGGACACACCCCTCGGAAATCTTCTCCTTCACCCAGTCCGGCAGATCTTCCACCGGAGCGAGTTTTCCCAGCCGGTTGGAGTTCATCCAGCTCACATTCTCCTCTTTCGCGGAAAGAAGAGCCGGATCCGACACCTTAAACGAAGCCCTTGAGCTTCCCGGCTCTCTCTGAAAGAGCCAGGTAAGCCGGTCGGCCTGTTTCGGATCCTCTGTTTTTTCATATCCCAGATCCGCACAGTCAGAAAAGCAGACCTGTCCGTTAATCTTATAAAATGTAATCATCTGGATTTTCTCCTCTATTTTCATATTTCCGGAGCTGTACCGGATCAGATCATAAATTCCTTCATTCGTCCTAACATCTCCAGATCGTTCTCAAGATATACGGAAGCCGCCAGATTTTCATCATACTCCATACAGCTTCCCTTATCCGGGCAGAGCGGCAGGATTACCGCCTCGGGAAGTCTTGAAAGCGTCAGGTTCTTCGCAAACTGCTTTCTGTATTCGGCCTCCAGCACCTGAAGCAGATCTCTTGAGTTTTCGATACAGCACTCCGAAAACTCGTACAGCGCCTGACGGCTGCAGCCGGTAAGTCTCGGCGTCGCATAGGGCAGGATCATATTGACCGAAGCCTGAAGTCCTGCCACCTTCATTTCATCCCTGCGCACCGTGTCGCCGCCGATAAACGGATACAGTGTTGATTCCACAAACCACTGACGCAGGTTCGGCATGGAGTAGATGCTCTCAACCGGCAGGTGGAAGCACTGCATCAGGTCCCGCCCGTAGCCGGAGATCACACCGACCACAACCTTTTTGATCGGGATACCGGCCTCCTTGAGGCTTGGCGCCAGCGCCTGCAGACGGTCGGCCTTGTGCACCAGATCATCCACGAGAATGACCGGTCTGTGGAAGGACTTGATCATCCGGATCTGGCTCTCCAGCGGAGAATAGTACGGGAACGGCTCGATGGAATAGCTCGTAAGGTCCGGCTCGTAAACCTTATCCGTGTGGAGTGTCTTCGTCACCGTGTTCGGCACCACCTTGCCGCGCAGGATCTTGCCGAACGGCACGCACATGTTCTCACCCAGCTGTCTCGGCACGGTTGGCTCTCTCGGAACACCGTTGAGCGCCGTGATCCGGTCTACCAGCCGGTGATGCATCACGCCGGAGGACAGGGACAGCACCAGATTTCCCGGATACAGCCTCGTCATGGCAAGCTGCAGCTTCTTGTGGTTTCTCTCAATGGCCTCGAGGACCACCGGGCTGCTGGCAAACGGCTCCTTGATCGTCGTTTCCAGATTATGCAGGAGCAGCAGTGGTTCATGCATATCTACTATATATATTGTACGACGCTCACTGTCCTCGGCAATATCCGGACGGACAAATCCCTGACGTTCCAGTGCGAAGAGAACTTCCTTGGAAGTCAGCCCCCGCTCCGCAACGTACAGGCAATAACTGCAGTTTTTCTCCAGCTCCTGAGTAATGACTTCCACTAAAAGGAGCTGAGCAGAATCCCGGATGGCCTCACCGTCATGGACTCCTCTCTCCCTCACATAAATGCCCGTAATCATGAGCACTTCCCGGCTTGTCTTTCTTCTCACGGTATTTGCAAGCTCCATGTTCCGCAGGACGCCGAAAAGCTCGTCCGAGCGAAGATCCCGGTAACTCACAAATCCCACCGGCCGGTCGTTTTCCGCGGAATTTCTGAGGACGATCAGGCACTCCTCATCTCTCCGGATCTTTGTGAGGATCGCCTCTGCGTCTGCATGACCGAACAGGACCGTATTTTCCAGTTCAGACAGAATCTTCTCGTCCGTTCCGGATTCATTGTCAAAGGTGATGGCCCTCGCCCGCAGAATCGGCTTGAATTCCGGTTCACGCAGATACAGGCCCTTGTGGTAGATATATTCCTGCACCACCGGGTCGATGAGGCTGGAAATATCCCGGTGGTTATCAATGTTTTCACGGATCTTTGTGGAACTGATGTCCTCCAGGTTCGGCGGCAGTTCCAGCTCCTCCACTTTTCCGGTAATGCACCTGTAGAGATCCTCCGGGTGCTCTTCGCCTGCCCGGCGGAAAATAATGTGATTAAAGCTGTGGATCGAGTTTTCAGATGGCTCCTTTTTGTAGGAGCTCGCATTGTGGATCACGTCGGAGCCCGCCACGATATACACTTCCTGCTCCGGGAAAGTATCTTTCAGTTTCTTTAAATCAGCCGGATTCGCAATGTTGATCGGCATATCATCCGGAAACAGATGGACATAAAATTCGTCCGCCATGGACATGTTTACGATCTGGCGACGCACCAGATGGGGCTGCGTCTTCTTCGACCAGGAGAACTCGTCGATGGCCAGATACACCGTGTAACCCAGCTCACGGATCTTTCTCGCGATCTCCTTGTGGGAAAGCGTAAACGGGTCAAAGGTTCCCGGGAAGAACGCCACTTTGTTCCGTCCCTTTAAACCAACGCTGCCGGAAAACAGCTGGTATCGGGACATAAACCGGTATACATGCGACAGTGTGGCCGCCCGGTAGTACAGGCTCAGCTCTCCACCCTTGTTTTCATTTAACAGGAACAGAAGCTTCTTGGAACACAGGGAGAACAGATCGTTCTTGTCCTTCTCCGCCATGATCTGCGAGCCGAACACATGCTGACCGATGACTAACATTGCCTCCTGTCTGACCTGCTCTCTGTAGTTGGCGAGACAGCTTAAAATCAGACCCAGAATCTGAATTCTCCGCTCTTCGGCGACTTCCTTCTCCTCGCCGAAGCGTCCCAAATACCTGGCATAGCACTCTAAAAGCACGCCGAGCGTATCGAGCGCAACCGAAACGACCCTCTCATTGGCGTTGGCGAGAAGAATATGAAGGCGCTCGATCAGATCGTCCAGCTGCTCCGGCGGGAGCCACAGGGCAAACTCGCCCAGATATTACGGAATATATTTGGATACTTCATATTCTCCGACTTCCAGTCCCTTCAAAAGCTCCACAGCAATCTCGTTTCTCTGATCCGTGGTAAGGAGATGGGCAAGCCTTAACAGTGCATGTCCTGCGTCATGACGCACGCCGACCTGCTCGCTGACCTTGATCAGGTTGGAAAAATGAGCGCAGATATGAAGAAGCTGCTCGCGTTTCCCATGGTCCACCTGATCTGCCAGTAGCTTGATGTTTACAGCCTTTACGATCCACGGGGTCGCGGATTTCAGGTTCTCCAGGAAGATATCGCTGACCACGTCACTGCCATACAGGATCTCCCGCTGGGCCTTTGTATCCATGCGCAGGTTCGTGAAGATCCGGTACTGTAAGAACAGCATCGTGATATTTTTCGGTTCCATCTCCTCCGCCGCTTTCCGCACTCTCGCATAGCACTCGTCCTCCGGCGTGATCACAGACGTCAGGACCTTGAGTGTACGGATCGCCGCGATCTGGATCCGTTCTTCCTGATGGTTCATATGGGCGATCGCAAAGTCGATCAGGATCCCCAGGTGGGCCTTTTCCTGACACAGCTCAAACGGCATGGAAAATACCGCATCCAGCAGGTGGAACTGTGCATCGGCATTCAGTTCATGGGTTCCGTCAAACCATCCTATGAACACGTCAAAAAATGCTTCCCGCAGCTTCTCGCTGCTGCGCTCCATGGCGGAGATCATCACAAATTTCAGAGAGTTCTGGATCCTGCGCTTCTGCTGCAGCGTCAGCCGGTAGTCCGGACACACCAGCTTCTCCATATACTTCTTCCAAAGGTCCATGACGGTCTTCTGGTCCGGGTCCGGAATATTGGCCGGAAGCTCCTTCCGGTATCCCGCGTTGAAATCGGCAAACATTTTTCCGATCAGCGCTGCCGACTGCCTGCGGATATCTCCCTCACGGTTCAGCAGCAGTTCGTAGAGGAAGCTGATGGTCTGCTCTTTCTGTTTATGGTTTAAATGAATGGAGTATTCATTGAACATGTTCAGGTACGCGCGGACATTCTTCCAGTCCTTCTCGCTTCGGGCCGCCTCCAGAATATTTCCGAACTGGCGCTCCGTGCCGAGGCGGTGCATCACATCGATATTGTGTTCAATTCCGAAGAACACAAATGTGCGGTTGATCTCATCCCGGTTCTGGAGCACAATGTCTTTCCTGGGTTCCGGTTCCGGCGGGTTTCCGTCAAGATCCACATCCACGCCAAGCGAACGCATATACCGCTCAAACTCATGCAGTCTGGCATACACGACACGATAGCGGTTTTTCTTGGCCTCATCCACATTGTCCAGTTTGGAAAGGATCACGTCAAAGGAGTCCTTTAATGTATAGATCTTCGTAAGTTCTTTCCCGTCTGCTCCCCGCATCTGTTTCACGCGGAAATCCGCATAGATCAGCACCAGCGATTCCACTGAAATGTTGTCGAGTTCCAGATCCCACGTGGAGTGATTCGCAGCGATGTGGCCGATTCCTTCCATATGGTAGGCCTTAAACCACTGGTTCGTATAATAATAATGTAAATACGGCACACGTTCATTGGGCTTGCATCCGAATTTTCCCAGATCATGACCGGCTGCCGCACCGGAAGCCAGCGCCAGATCGATGGGAACGCCCGCTTTCGCGAGGCCTCTCGCCACGGTCATTGCAACGTAATGGACGCCCGCAATATGCCCCAGTGTTTCAAAGGGCGTCGCCTCCCTGTTTAACCGCATCATCTCATAAATATACTGTTTTCTGAATTCCCTGACAAAATGTCCATATTCTCCCGCTCGTTCACAGGCGGAATACTCTTCCTCCGGAAGAAGCGCAAAGTCGTCATACGGACTGAACGGAACTGTTTTCCGCTCTTCATCAAAAAAGAACTGCAGAATATTCAGATAAAACAGCGCGCCTGACGCATACGGAGCCGCCACCCTCGAAAATTCCGGATCCGGGTACAGGATATGAGTTACATATTTATAGGTAAACGGAATCCAGCCCTCGTCCGGTTCGCCGCAGAGCGCCCAGAGTTCCGGTCTGCACAGATCCAGAATTTCCTTGCAGGAAAACCGCCTCCCGGCAGGGAGGATCCCCTCCAGAGCCTCTTCCCACTTGTCACGTACAAAAATATCCTGCATGGTTCTCCGGCTCAGTCCCGCGTTTTTCAAAAAATCCCGGTCAAATAACCTGGCGGCCAGTTCTGTCACCAGATGACGTGTATGTCTGCTTCGCATAGGATCACCTCAGCTTCCTTCATTAATTAGTAACAGTATAATGAAAAAATTCCCTGTTTTCAAGGAATTTCTGTGTTTTTCCACATTTCTCCCTTGACATGTCATAACTTTTCTGATATTATTTCAGTAACAATTACCATTATTGTTACTAAAGTATAGGGAGGGAAAACATGGAATGAAAACGTTAAAGTACAGTCGACAGCGAGAGTCCATCAAAAACTGTCTGATGAACCGTACGGATCATCCTACTGCCGATGCTCTTTATCTTTCTATCCGAGAAGAATTCCCGAATATCAGTCTTGGAACGGTGTACAGAAACTTAAATCTCCTTGCGGAGCTCGGCGAAATTACTCGCTTTACCTGCGGAGACGGTTCCGAACACTTTGACTACCGGACAGAGCCCCATTACCATTTTGTCTGCAAAACCTGCGGCAGGATCCATGATCTTCCGCTCAGTATGGTGAAGGATACCAGCGAGCTTCTTACCGAGCCGTTTCCGG
>JALEWG010000147.1 GCA_022788065.1 Lachnospiraceae bacterium
AGGCGAATCTTTATATGCCCTGGTGAAACGCCTGGGCGGCTTATCAGCGAAAACGGCAGTGGATTTTGGAATCCAGATCTGCCGAATCATTCAGTTCATGAATACCGCAGAAAATCCTATTTTATATCTTGATCTGCAGCCAAAGAATCTGCTGGTGTGCGGGAAGCAAGTGCGTCTGATTGATTTTGATCATGCGCAGTATGCGAAGGATGTGGAGACATTCGGAAAGCGCTACGGAACCATCGGATTTGCGGCGCCGGAGCAGTATCGGGGAGAACCGCTTGACTGCAGGACAGATGTATATGCCATTGGAGCACTTCTCTACTTCATGTGTCGGGGCAGGCCTCCGGGAAGAGAGCCGGAATTTGACAGTTCCGGAAAACAAATCGGTCTGGAGCGCATTATCCGGGGCTGCATGGCAAAAGAGAAGGAGGACCGCTACCGAGATGCAAAGGATCTGGAAGATGCACTTATCGAGTGGAAAGACTGTATTTCAAAAGGACACGCAATAGAATCTCTTACTATCGTATTTGCCGGAGCAAAGGCGGGGATCGGAACGACCCATGCGGCTCTCGGTTTATCAAATTTCTTGACCCGAAACGGGTATCCGGTGCTGTATCAGGAAGAGTACGACACGGATTCTGTCCGCAGTCTGGCGCGAAGTCTGAATGCAAAAGCGGACAGTACCGGCGTATATCATATTGGATGTTTAAACATCCGTCCATATTATGGCAAATCGATAAAAATGCCATGTCGCTATTACCCAGTTATCGTGAAAGATATCGGAAACAGCTGGCAGGAGGAAAAAAACCTGCCTGAAGCGAATTTTTATGTGCTCGTATGCGGAGGAAAATTATGGGAAACCAGATGTTTTGTCCGTGCGGCGGAAAAATTTCGAAGAGAGGAAAGTGTGATTCTGTTATGGAATCACATGAAAGACGGTACTTTTTCACAAATATCGAAAAAATTCGAATTTGCACATAACCTGAATCTGCCGTATTTTCCGAATCCGTTCAGGGCGGATAAGGCGGCCGAAGCCTGTTTTCGGGAACTGATGAAGTATGGAACAGGAGGAAACGGGAAATGGAAGCAAAGAACCGGAAAAGCGGAATTTTGGAAGACAAGGCTACGAAAACGGAACCCCGTCTGATCGGAATCGGAGGAGTCGGGCATCGTGTGGGCTGCACGCACTTTTCCATTATGATGCTAAACTATCTGACCGGATATCGGAGGAGGAAGGCTGCGCTGCTGGAATGGAATCCATCAGAGGATCTGGAGCGTGTGGAGCTTATCTGTACCGGAAAGAGCCATGGGCAAAAACCGTATCGGGTTTTGGAAGGAGATTATTATAAGGCGGCCGGTCCGACTGAGCTGGCGGCTGCGTTCCGGCGTAACTATGAAGACATATTGATTGATTTTGGATCACTTATGGAAACCGTGTCTTTGGAATTTCTGCGATGTGAAAAGCAGTTTCTGATCGGTTCCTTCAGTGAGTGGCAGGAAATGGAGTTCCGGGAATTTGTCCGAAAAAATAAGACGGGATCATTTGGCTGGAAATATCTCGCCGTATTTGGAAGCGAGGAGACCAGAAGAGAATTTAAAAAGCGCCCGGGAATTTTTGTGGAACGGATTCCTTTTTCAGCGGATGCATTTTCTGTCACGGAGGAGATCGGCCGCTTCTTTGAAAAGCTGATATGACAGGACAAAATCAGTCAGAACAAACCCGGCAGGCGGGATATGTCACAGATTCCTCATAAAGCCTGTTGTCTGCCGGGAACAAAAGAGGGGGAGGCTTTTACAAATGCAGAAACAGAATTGTTATTCAAAAGGTAAAGAAGAAAAGGAGCAGTTCCTGAAAGGCCTGAAACGATATCCGGAAAAAGGCGTTCCGGTTTACATTGATGACCGGGAAGCTGGTCCGGAGGACTGGGAAAAACTGACACAGGTTCGTGAAGACAATCGATTCTATATGGGCGACTTTGTACAGAATGAGTATGGGGAGCTGAAGGAAATTCGCTTTGACATGGTATACCACGGAGATATCATGGAGGAAAAGGAGGCCGGGAAAAAACACGGAAAAAAGAAACGGGAGGGAGAATTGTAAAACAGACAGGACAGCAGACTGTCGGAAATAGCAGGAGGTGGGAGGCCGGATCGGGAGATACTGTTCTGCCGGATAGAACTCAGGAACGGCCCGGGGAGGGAATTGTAACAAAAAATTTACAAATGCTGCGGGAAAGTATGTTATAATGAATTAGATAACGCAGTACGTTTTCCCGTGGTCGGCTCGTGTTCTGTACAGCCGGCAGGGAGAATCATCAGGAAAAGAGAGTGACCAATGAAGAAAGCAGTACCTGTTATATTTGCAGTCGGATTGATTTTTCTGATTGTCCTGGGTGTGTTCGGATACCAGGCAATCCAGCGATATATACCGGCAACGGAACCGGCGGATTTAAGTGAACTGTACCAGGCGGAGGGGAATCAGATCGCTGTTTTTTATAACTATGAACTGCAGGACATACAGGGAATCTTTGAAAACGGCCAGACGTATCTGCCGCTCTCCTGGGTAAATGAAACGATCAACAAGCGCTTTTACTGGGACAGCACGGAGCAGCTGCTTGTATATACACTCCCGGAGCAGGTTGTCTACGCGGATGCCTCCACAAAGGGATCCAACGGCGCACCGCTTATCCTTGTCAAAAAAGATGAAGTGTATCTGATGCTGGGTCTGATTGCGAACTATACGGACGTGGAGATCCAGTCCTTTGACAAGGCAGATGTTCGCCGTGTCTTTCTAAATGAATGGGGAACGAGGACAACGGCTGTGACGGCAAAAAAGGGATATCTCCGTGTAAAAGGCGGAATCAAGAGTCCGGTGGTATCGACACTGGATAAGGAGATGAAAGTGACCGTGTTGGAGAAGATGGACAACTGGTCGAAAGTGGCGGCTCCGGGCGGAAATATCGGTTATATCGAAAATAAGCTTCTGGAATCGGAGACGGAGGAAGCGTTTAACAGCGGACGGGAACCCCTGGTGTACAAGAGCACCCGGCTGGATGAAAAAGTAGTTCTGGGCTGGCATCAGGTGACAAATCAGAACGGAAATAAAAATCTGGACAAGGTTCTGGAAAATACAGACGGAATCAATGTGATCTCTCCCACATGGTTTTCTCTTACGGATAACAGCGGAAGTTACCAGTCGTTAGCAAGCCGTGAATATGTGGATGCAGCTCATGAAAAAGGAATTCAGGTCTGGGCGCTTCTCGATAATTTCAGCAGTGAAGTGCAGACGGAGAAGCTTCTCGCCTCTACAACTACGAGAAGAAAACTGATCAACAGCCTGATGGCTGACGTGGAGACCTATGACCTGGACGGCCTGAATATGGACTTCGAGAGTCTGAAGCAGGAGGCGGGCGTTCATTATATCCAGTTTTTAAGGGAGTTGTCCGTGGCCTGCCGGGAAAAAGGCATTATTCTGTCCGTGGACAATTATGTTCCGGCAGCCTACAATCAGTTCTATGACCGGAAAGAACAGGGAATTGTCGTCGACTATGTGATTATTATGGGATACGACGAACATTACGCCGGTGGTGAGCCGGGATCGGTGGCTTCCCTTGTGTATGTGAAAAACGGAATTGAAAAAACACTGGAAGAGGTGCCGAAGGAGAAAGTGATCAATGGCGTTCCATTTTATACAAGAATCTGGACGGAAACGGAAACGGAGACCAAATCGGAAGCCGTGGGAATCGCCAGGGCGAAAGAGTGGGTAAAGGAAAATAAAGTGGAGCTTTACTGGCAGGAAGAACTTGGCCAGTATTACGGAGAACTGGAGAGTCCGGCCGGGTTCAGTTACGTCTGGCTGGAGGAGGAAGATTCTCTGAAGTTAAAAATGGAACTGATCCGTTCTTACGATCTGGCAGGAGTTGCCTGCTGGAAACTGGGGCTGGAAGACAAAGAAACATGGAAGTCACTTCGGTGGGACTAACGGAAGAAGCTTCCGGAATCATTCTCATCAGACGAAAAAAACCTTCCCGGAATCTGTTTCGGGAAGGTTCTTTTTCAATTACGGTCAGGATATACTTTTGTGAAGAAAAACAGAGGTATTGATCCGTGAACAGAGTCATCTGGGAGGAGATCTGCGGTTTTATTCTGCTGGTTATGGTATTCCTTGCGGCCAGATATGGCAGTATTCAGGTGGTTTCCGCCGAGGCGGGGCGAAAGGATGACCGTCCGGTCGTTGTTATCGACAGCGGGCATGGCGGGAGCGATCCTGGAAAGGTGGGAGTGGACGGAAGTCTTGAAAAGGATATCAACCTTCAGATTGCAAAGCGGCTGAAGTCCTATCTGGAAAGGTCGGATGTCAAAGTCGTGATGACCCGGGAGGAGGACAAGGGGCTTTATCACGAGGATGATACCAGAAAGAAAACGGCAGATATGAAAAACAGGTGCAGAATTATAGAAGAGAGCAGCGCGGATCTTGTGGTCAGCATTCACCAGAACAGCTATCATGAGGAAAATGTGTCCGGAGGGCAGGTGTTCTATTATAAAAACTCGGAAAAGGGAAAACGCCTGGCAGAGATTTTGCAGGAGCGGTTTACTTATGTTCTCGGGGAAAAGAACCGGCGGCTTGCAAAGGCGAACGGCAGCTATTATCTGCTGCTTCATGTGAAATGTCCTATTGTGATCGTGGAGTGCGGCTTCCTGAGCAACCGAAATGAAGCGGTGCTTTTGCGGAATGAGGAGTATCAGGACCGTCTGGCATGGACGATCCATATGGGAATCCTTGAATATTTGAATCAGCCGGAGTCTTCTTTTTCGAAGCCGGATGTGATATGATAGCAGTAAAGTATATGAGCGGGAGAACAGTATGGAGGAATGCACAAAGGAAAGCGGACAGGAGATCGTCTCCTGCGCACAGGTAATTATCGGCAGAAGAACCGGGGAGATTGAACAGGTTCCGGTAGTAATCGCAGTGGGGTTCGGCCGGGACGGCGCTGTGGTGGAAAACGGATTGGCCCATGTGAGAATTGTGAAGACACAGGACGGCTACGCGCTCCGGGAAGAAGGAGATCAGAGGGGCACGCTTTTCAATGATGTTCCTATGAAAGAAGCATGCAAGGAAGAGGACTCCGTTTTGGGTGATGGCGTCCATGAGCTGAAAGAGGGCGATGTGATCCATGTGCGGGAAGACGGAGACGGAAAGGACCGCGTGGCGATGATCTTCCACGAGCGTGCGGAGAGGAATATCACATGGCAGAGCCAGCCGTTGAATCAGACCGAGAAGGTTCTCTACATCAGCCGCCATGAGGAGGAGATCAGTGACGGGGAGATCCAGCGGGAGGATGAAGCGCTGCCGGAGCACTATGCCGTGTTAAAAAATGAGGACGGCGGCTGGACCGTGGAGGATCACTCCACCTATTTCGGTGTATTCGTCAATAACCGTCCGGTGCGGGGAAAAAAGAAGCTGGAGCTTATGGATGTGATCCGGATCGGTCACACGTTGTTTTTGTACCGCGGCAGTGAATTACTTTATAATCATAAAACATATGATCAGAATCAGCTGAAGATCGACATTCAGGAGCGGCGTGCAGGCGGTCTGTTCCGGAAAAAGGTTCTCCTGGAAGATATCAGCATGAGCATCCAGGTGGGCGAAATGGTGCTTGTGCTGGGAGGCTCCGGAGCAGGAAAGACGACGTTTATTCATGCGGTCATGGGATATGAGAAAGCGGACGGAACCATTATGAAAGGCGACCGTGATATTTATAAAGAATACGGAAAGATGAAATACAGCATCGGCTTTGTACCTCAGCAGGATCTGCTCCGCATGGAGGATACGGTGTTTGACACGCTGGAAAACGCGGCAAGAATGAAGATGCCTGCCGACACGACGAGGGAGGAGCGGATTGCCCGGATCGATGAGATCCTGGAAATGTTCGGACTGGAGAGAGAGAAAAAAACACTGGTGGAAAAGCTTTCCGGCGGACAGCGAAAGCGCCTGAGCATTGCGGTGGAGTTTGTGGCAAAGCCGGCATTATTTTTTCTGGACGAACCGGATTCCGGACTGGATGGTGTGATGGCCAGGTATCTCATGGAAAATCTCAGAAGGATCGCAGATCAGGAGAAAATCGTTGTTGTAATCACCCACACGCCGGACCGGGCGGTGGACTTGTTCGATAAAGTGGTTGTGCTGGCAAAAAGTCAGGAGGACAATGTCGGGCGTCTTGCATTTTTCGGAAATATTGATGAAGCAAAGCAGTTTTTTGATGTGGACACCATGGAACAGATCATCAAGCGGATCAATCGGCCGGATGAAGGCGGTGAAGGCCGCGCGGACGAATTTATTGAGAAGTTTGAAGAATTGAGGAAGAAAGGAAGTGACAGCGATGGAAGAGAGAACCGGCAGGATCGGACAGACTCGGATTTACGTTGGAAAGCTGTTTCGGATTTTCTTTCATGAGAAGGACTGGAAGCTCCTGATCTTTGCCGTTGTGATCTCCATAATTCTGGCTGCTGTGGCGGGCCCGAATATGTTTGTCATCAAGGAGGACACCAGGGTCGGAGCCTTTGCCATGGTTTCTGCCTGTATCTGGATCGGAATCTTCAATTCCATCCAGAGTGTCTGTAAGGAACGGGGGATCATCAAGCGGGAACATCGGAGCGGCCTTTATATTTCAGCGTACATGATGGCGCACATGATCTATCAGGCGGCCATATGTCTGGCACAGACCGTGATCATGTTTGTTATCTATGACTTCTGGATGGATTTTCCGGAAAAAGGGCTGATGACCGGAAGTTTTCGGATCGATCTATTTATCACATTCTTTCTGCTGACTTACGCATCGGCGGCTTTGGGACTGGCAGTTTCTTCCGTTGTGCATTCTCCGACGACGGCGATGACCATCATGCCGTTCATTCTGATCGTCCAGCTTATTTTTTCCGGTGCGATTTTCTGGCTGGAGGGGCCAATGGACAAGCTGTCCGATGTGACCATCAGCAAGTGGGGAATGCGGGCTGTCTGTACAGACGCCAACATCAATTCCATGCCATCCAGCATGCTGAGCGATCAGTTGTATATATTTCGCCAGTACGAGCCGGTGGCAAAGATTCTGGATCTGATTCCGGAGGAAATGATCATGGAGTACTCCTCCAGAGTCACTTATGAAAGTATATATGAATACAATCGGGACAATGTAAAGAAAGAATGGCAGATACTGGGGAGCTTTATTGTGCTCTATTACGGAATCAGCGTTGTCAGTCTCCAGTTCATTGACCGGGATAAGAGGTAACGAAAATGAAAAAATACTATCCGCTGCTTGCGAATGTTGTTGCTCAGACGATTTTCGGTCTGGCATTCTTCTTTATCAAAATGGGCATGGCCGTTGTAAATCAGGATACAGTAAAATTCCTGTCCTTCCGTTTTACCATCGGATTTTTTGTGATGACACTGATTCTCGCGCTTGGATTCAAGAAGGTGGACTATAAAAAGGGCTTTTTCGGGCTGATCCTGTTGTGTGGTCTGTTTAACCCGGCAATCAGCCAGATTCTTGAGACAACGTCCACCTCCTATGCACCAACCTCACAGATCGCCATGTACAACAGTATGCTGCCGATCGTAATGCTGATTTTTTCCGCGCTTATCAATAAGGAGTATCCGACAAAACGTCAGCTGATGTTTGTCCTTGTCTGCGTTGCCGGCGTTTTTCTGGCAAATATGGTGGAGCCGGGAAGTACAGGAATGACGAAAATCGGCCTCTGTCTGATCATAGGAACCAATATTGCGGTGGCGATGAACCGCGTGCTGGTACGCAGAGCGTCAGCGATATTTACATCATTTGAGATCATCTATGTAACGACAGGAATGGGTGCGATTTTATTTAACCTGATCTCTGTCGGAAAGAGCTCATATAAGGGGGTACTGCCGTCTTACTTTGACGGCCTTCTCTGTCCGCAGTTCGCGGTTTCAGTCATTTACATGGGAATTGCTTCCTGCGTTGTGGCGTTCCTTTTTATGACCTATGCATCCGCAAATCTTCCATTTGCTGTGTACGCGTCGACCTGTACGCTCAGCACGGTTATTGCAATTGTGTCAGGCGTGTTCCTGCTCCATGAGACATTTAAGCCCATGCAGGCAGTCGGTACCGTGGTGATTTTGATCGGAATCATAGGAATCAGTCTTTCTTATGATAAGAAGGATGAATCTTCCAATAAGTTCCACATGAAGAAAAGCCGGTAAGAAAACGGTTGATAAAAGTATCACCTGCGAACCAGATCAGATGATTATTACAATGGGATCATCAATCGGGTATCGCAGGTGATTTGTCTTTGAGGTGAAATAGAATAGTATGCAGTTGCGGTTATGCTGCGCAGAGCGTCTGCAATTCTGCGGCGCATCTCAGAATAATGGCCATGTAGGCATTCAGTCTGGCAATCTGTCTGCTGTGTTCGCGCACCAGGATATTGGATTCTTTTTGCTCCGCATAAAAATTGACCAGATCGTTGTAGTGTGAATCTACGCTGTTTTCCAGATTAGAAATATCGGATTGCAGCTTCTCTACCGTCGTCCGGAGCTGCGCAACTTCTGCTTTGAGCTGAATAACCTCTGTGCAGACGGTGTCCATCCGGATCTGAAGCACTTTAACCTCGGATTTGAGAGTCTCCACGTCGGAGCGAAGCTCAGCGACCTCGGATTTGAGAGCATCCACGTCGGAGCGAAGCTCAGCGACTTCAGATTTGAGAGCATCCATGTCGGAGCGAAGCTCAGCGACTTCGGATTTGAGTTCCGCGACATCAGCTTTGAGGGAATAGAGATCCTTCTGGATCGGTTCCAATCGGGAATCCAGAAGTCGGGTCATAATTTCGGTTATTGCCTGAAGATCTTGTTCGTTTAAGTTCATGATTTCACCTCCCATGCAGTTATTTTAACATGGATAAATTGGAAAGTCGATGAACCGCCGGTTGAAAACCGTACTTTGTTACTGTCAAATAAGGATCATTTTATCCGGTTTGGGAAGCTTTTTGGAAATTTAATTTGGAAAAAGATATAATTCCCCATTTCATTTGGCGGATATTTGATGTAAAATGAACCGAAGGGAATCCGCAATCTTTTTTCCCTTGATATCGGATTGCCCTGCTCTATGTGCTCCCGCAATCCGAAGACATTATCTTTAGAAGAAAGTCGAAAATTTAATATGATTACAAAAATTGTAACAATAACCGATAAGACGAATGTAAATGATGAAGAACTGAGAGAAGCAGCGGAGATCTTAAGAAGCGGAGGCCTTGTTGCGTTTCCGACGGAGACTGTTTATGGTCTGGGAGCCAACGCGCTTGATGAAACAGCTGCAAAAAAGATTTATGAAGCCAAGGGGCGTCCTTCAGATAATCCGCTGATCGCTCATATTTCCTGTATGGAAGAGCTGCCTGCGCTGGTTAAGGAGATCCCGGAAGCCGGGCGAAAGCTGGCGGAAAAATACTGGCCGGGTCCGCTGACCATGATTTTTCCCAAGAAAGCTGTGGTTCCGTACGGGACAACGGGCGGACTCGACACTGTGGCAGTCCGCATGCCGTCAGATCCGGTGGCGAACCGGCTGATCCGTCTGGCGGGAGTTCCTGTTGCCGCGCCCAGTGCCAATACGTCCGGGCGGCCCAGTCCGACGAAAGCGGAGCATGTGATTGAAGACATGAACGGAAAAATTGAGATGATCATTGACGGCGGCGAAGTGGGGATCGGTGTGGAATCTACAATTGTGGATGTTTCCGGCAAGGTCCCGACACTTCTGAGGCCGGGAGCGATAACGATGGAGATGCTGGAGGAGACACTCGGGAAGGTTGAGGTCGATCCGGCAATCCTCGGGCCGGTGAGCGGCAATGTAAGGCCGAAAGCGCCGGGAATGAAATACCGGCACTATGCACCGCAAGCGGAAATGACACTGGTGGAAGGTGATATGCAGGCTGTAGTCGAATACATCAACCGGGAAGCGAAGGCTGCAAAAGCAGCCGGCAGGAAAGTCGGAATTATCTGCACGGAGGAAAGCAGATCCTGTTATCCGGAGGGAATTCTGGAAGTAATCGGCAGCAGGGAGCACGAGGAAACCGTGGCACACAATCTGTTTGCCGTGCTCCGGGAGTTTGACGAGCGGCAGGTGGACTGCATCTTTTCGGAAAGCTTTTCCAGAGACCGTCTGGGACAGGCAATCATGAACCGCCTCTGCAAGGCGGCGGGATACCATATCGTGGAAGTGTAAGGAATCGTAAGGGGAGGAAGACATGTCTGAGAAAAGAAACGGATATATTACCTGGGATGAGTATTTTATGGGTGTGGCGAAGTTGTCGGCTATGCGGTCCAAGGATCCCAATACACAGGTCGGGGCCTGTATTGTGAGTCAGGATAATAAGATTCTGTCCATGGGCTACAACGGGTTTCCGAAGGGCTGTTCCGATGATGAATTCCCATGGGGAAAAGCGGATCCGGATCCGTATAACGAGAAATATTTTTACGTGACTCACAGTGAATTGAATGCGATCTTAAACTACCGCGGAGGCAGTCTTGAGGGGAGCAAGCTGTATGTGACGCTCTTTCCCTGCAATGAATGTGCCAAGGCGATCATCCAGGCCGGTATCAAGACCGTTGTATATGAGAGCGACAAATATGCGGAGGCCGCTTCCACAAAGGCTTCGAAGCGCATGCTGAACGCGGCGGGAGTCCGTTATTATCAGTACAATCCAACGGGAAGAAAGATCGAATATCACGTGTAACTGCCGGAAGGCAAAAGAAAGTCCGGAGGAAGAAATGAAATTTTTACTTGCGGCGATCAACGCGAAATATATCCACTCCAACCCGGCCGTTTACAGCCTGCGGGCGTTTGCGAAACAAAAGCAGCCTGGAGCGGAAATTGAGATCGGAGAGTATACCATCAATCATCAGATGGAACAGATTTTACAGGATATCTTCAGGAGAAAGCCGGATTTTGTCGGCTTTTCCTGCTATATATGGAATATTTCTCATGTGCTGGAGCTGGTTCGGGATCTTCATAAGGTGCTGCCGGAGTGTGAAATATGGCTCGGCGGTCCGGAAGTATCCTATGACGCGGAAACAGTTCTTGCAAAAGAACCGGATGTGCGCGGCGTCATGCGGGGCGAGGGCGAACTCACTTTCTCTGATCTGGTAGGCGCATATATGGAACGGAACCCGGGCGAGACGGTGCTGCTTGAGGAGATCCGGGGAATCACATATCGTGACAACGCCGGTAAGATCCGGGAAAACAGTCCGCAGAGACTGCTTTCTATGGACGAGATTCCGTTTTATTACGGCGATATGACCGGCTTTGAAAACCGGATCGTATATTACGAGAGCAGCCGGGGCTGTCCGTTTTCCTGCAGCTACTGCCTGTCTTCCATAGACAAATCCGTGAGGTTCCGGAGTCTTTCGCTTGTGGAAAGGGAACTGGATTTTTTCCTCTCTCATCAGACTCCGCAGGTGAAATTTGTGGACCGCACCTTTAACTGTCGCCGGGAACACACGCTGGGAATCTGGAGGTATATTCTGGAGCATGACAACGGTATCACCAACTTCCATTTTGAAGTGTCAGCGGATCTACTGGATGAGGAGGAGCTGGAAGTAATTTCAGCCATGCGGCCGGGGCTGATCCAGCTGGAGATCGGAGTCCAGTCCACGAATCCCGATACAATTGCAGAGATTCGGAGAAAAATGAATCTGAACCGTCTGAAAAAAGCGGTTGATCGGGTTCATAGTTACCGGAATACCCATCAGCACCTGGATTTGATTGCGGGACTCCCATATGAGGGATATGAATCGTTCCTGAAATCGTTTGATGATGTCTACCGGATGGAACCGGACCAGCTGCAGCTGGGGTTTCTGAAGGTTCTGAAAGGTTCCTATATGTCTGAGAAAACCGGGGATTATAAACTACAGTACCGGTCTGTGCCGCCCTATGAGGTGCTGTCCACGAAATGGCTTTCCTACGAAGAGGTGATCCGTCTGAAGGCCATGGAGGAAATGGTTGAGGTCTATTATAACAGCGGCCAGTTTACGGGCACCATGAAACTGCTGGAAAAAGAATTTCGTACGCCGTCGGAGATGTTTCTGGCGTTGGCGGAATATTACGAAACGAATGGACTGTTCGGATTCAGTCACAGCCGGATCGCGCGATATGAGATTCTGTACCGGTTCCTCGCGGAGAAATATGGAGGAGGGCAGTCCGGTGCGGCACAGATCCTGTCAGCATTCCGGGACAGCCTCATATACGATCTGTATTTGAGAGAAAATGTGAAGAGCCGTCCCTCCTTTGCATGCGACCAGACTCCGTATAAGCGCCCGATGAGGGAATTTTTTGAGGCGGAGGCGAAGCAGCCTGTGTGGCTTACGGGATATGACGGGTATGACAGCCGGCAGATCAGTAAAATGGCTCATCTGGAAGCCTTGGAAGACGGCAGTTACGTACTGTTTGACTATAGAAACCGGGATCCCCTGAGCGGCAATGCCCGCGCGGTGAGACTAAAGTATCACGCGTCATGGGAGGGCGGAAAGGTATGACAAATTCTTATGTGGCATTGGACCTGGAGACAACGGGGATCGGTGCAAAACGGGAGAAAATCACGGAAATCGGTATGGTAAAGGTGCTGGACGGACAGATTGCGGATACGTTCCACACCATGGTAAACCCGTATCGGGATATTCCTGAGCGGATCACAGAGCTGACCGGGATCACGAATGATATGGTGAAGGATGCACCGGGGATCGGGGATGTGCTTTCCGATGCGATCCGGTTCTGCGAAGATCTTCCCCTGCTGGGCCATCAGATTATCTTTGATTATGGATTTCTGGTGCAGGCGGCAGTAAACCAAAAGCTGGAATTTGCAAAGGACGGAATCGATACGCTGAAGCTTTGCCGGGTGTTGATGCCCGGGTCAGAAAAGAAAAATCTTGGAGCGGCATGCGCATACTTCGGAATCGTACCGGAAACGACGCACCGGGCACTTTCCGACGCAATGTCCGCTCATCTGCTGTACCTGGAACTGAAAAAAAGGTTCGGAAACGAAAGAAGTGATCTGTTTGAGGCAAAAAAGCTGATTTATAAAGCGAAAAAGGAGAAACAGGCCACGAAAAGGCAAAAACAACACTTGCAGGATTTATTAAAATATCATAGAATAAACGTAACTGTCCAAATTGACTATATGTCCGGAAACGAGATTTCGAGAATGATCGACAAAATAATCTTCACTTACGGCAGGATCCCGGAGTCAAAGTAAGACAGGGATAATTTTCCGGAATCAAGATAAAATGAAATAAAGAGGTGAATAGTTTGCTGAACCTGAATAATAAGAAAAACAGAAAAATATTTTCTACGATTGTGATAGTTGTCGTCGTTCTGGCAATGGTACTTCCGATGGTGTTAGGGGCAATCCTTTCCATTTTTTAAGAGGATAAAGAGGAGAAATATATGAAAAAGAATGCGTGGATCGCAGGTGTGACAGCATTTCTGGCATCGAGCCTGATTTTCATGACTCCGGTTTCCGCGCGTGCAGAGGAGAGGATCCCGGCGGGAGTCTATGCCGCGGGTATGAGCCTGGAAGGGCTTACGGAGAAAGAAGCCGAAAAAGCGGTAAAAGATTATGTAAATGCGAAACTGGGACAGACCGTATCGTTTGATGTGAACGGTACGCTGGCTGAAGTGAAGGCGCGTGATCTCGGAATGAGCTGGGAAAATCCGGATGCGGTTACAGAGGCGATTGAAGATACGAGAATCAGGGGAAACCTGATCAAAAGGTACATGAAACAGAAAGATCTGCAGGTCAATCCCGTGCAGATCAAAGTGGAACTGGATGTTGACCAGGAAAAAATATCGGAATTTGTCGGTGAGAAATGCGGAGCGGCTGTAGCAGAGGCGCAGGATGCATCGATTGTAAGAGAAAACGGTAAATTTGTTGTTACTCCGTCAGTGACAGGAATCGCTGTGGATATGGAGGCAACAAAAAATGCGCTCAATGAGGCGCTGAATCAGGAGGAAACAGAGAAGGTCCGCGTGGCAGCGGTAATTACCGAGTCACAGCCAAGGATCCGGACAGAGGACCTGGAGACGATCGGAGATGTTCTCGGAACGTATTCTACGGATTTCTCAACCAGCGGAGCCTCCCGCTCCACAAATCTGAAGGTCGGTGCCGGAAAGATCAACGGGAAAGTCCTGATGCCCGGTGATGTGCTTTCCGGATACGAGTGCATGCAGCCCTTTACGACAGCGAACGGCTACCGTACGGCGACAGCCTATGAAAACGGACGTTCTGTGGACAGTGTCGGCGGAGGAGTCTGCCAGATCGCAACAACGCTTTACAATGCCAGCCTGTTAGCAGAACTTGATATTGTCCAGCGCCAGAACCATTCTATGACGGTCAGCTATGTGCCGCATTCCATGGACGCGGCGATTGCAGGAACATATAAGGATATTAAAATCAGGAATCCATACGATACCCCGGTTTATGTGGAGGGCTATACTTCCGGTAAAAAGCTGATCTTTACCATTTATGGAAAAGAGACAAGACCGGCAAACCGTACGATAAAATTTGAATCGGAAACGATCAAGCAGATCGATCCGGGGGCTCCGACAGAGCAGGTGGATCCGACACTGCAGCCGGGTGAGAGAGTGAAGGTACAGTCTGCCCACGTGGGAATCAAGTCAAAACTATACAAGAGCGTATACATTGACGGAAAACTGGAGGAACGTACGCTACTTAATTCAGACAGCTACAATGCGTCAAAGGCAATTTACCGGGTGGGACCGGCAGCTCCGGCTGTGGCTGAGCCGGCTCCGACAGAACCGGCAGCTCCGGAGGCACCGACTGATTCCGCGGGAAGCGCGGAGAGTGCCGGTCCGGGAGGTGCGGAGAGTGTTGGTCCGGGAGGTACGGAAAGCGCCGGTCCGGGAGGACAGACGTCAGTTTCCGGCACACCGGCTTC
>JALEWG010000099.1 GCA_022788065.1 Lachnospiraceae bacterium
CTTTCGGGGAGTATCTGTGTTCCAATAATTCGATAACCTCAGTAGTCCTTTTCTGTTTCCTGCTCCCAAATCTTCGGCCATACGGTTCCATTGCTGTACAGTGCAAAGAAACGGCGAAACTCCCCTTTGTCGAACTCGCCGTTGCAGATCAGAATTTCCTGTTCCACACCGCTCAACCTCATCCGATACCCGGTTTCCCGATATCCATTTCGGCTGTAAAATGCCTTACGCCTTACTCTCAGCGTCAGGTCTGAGGCTGCCACGTCACATGGTTCAATGGACACAATCATTTTCTTATCCGAATATCTACTCTGGATTTCATGCAGGATTGCACTTCCATATCCCTTTGACCGCAGCACCTCATCAACAGCAAGGAACATAATAAACACCAGTTTACGATTGTGGGCCAGATATACAAATCCGCAAATGGTATCTCCATCATAATACTCAAGAAAATCGGTATGCCAGAGTTTGGACATTACCACCATCGCCGGAAATGGCATTCGTTCCTCAGAAGAGAAAGCTTTCAGATACATTTGTCTCACATTCCGGCTGGAGAAACTGACTTTCCGTGTTCTCATCTGCTGCAACAGTTCCTTAGTTTACAGAATCCCCGTGATCATCATAGTCGAAACGATCTCGGTCGCTTCCTGCTCGCTCTGTCCGACGCTCATACAGATCGCCACCCTTGTAAAGTCCTGCGATCCGGTATTCGAAGTTGCCTTCCTTCTCTTTTCTGTTTTCTCCGCTGGGCTGCATTCAAAACAAGGGCGCTACAGTTCAGCCCCAGAGCCAAGGGCAGATACCAGTTGGATTTCCCCTCCGGAATAACGGTAAGTATTGACTGCACCAGGAAAAAGACCGCGCCAAGCTCAAACAGGAATGCCAAAACATTCAGGAAGGTCGCCTTTTTCCAGAACGCCAGCGTTGCGCAGATCACATCCGAAACAGCAAATTCATCCCCGCTTCGGAATCTGCGAAGTGTGACTGTCTCCATATACGAACTCCATTTGCGTCATTTTTATTTCAGAATCCCAACCTTCCGTAAGACCGGCAGGCTTTCTCGACCTCTTTTTTTCGGGCGAACGCACTGCCAAAGAAAATGAAGGCATCAGACAGCATGTTGTAAATCCTGTTTTTGTCCAATAAAATCCCTTCCGGCAGCAACCAATAGCCCAAAATTGTGGTTCCGTAAAAGACGATGAATTTGTCGTTTCTTTCTCATCTTCGTCATTCTTTTCCGGTTGATATCCTTTGCAGGAAATCCAGGCAATCCGTATTCAATCTTGTCAACTGTTCTCTTGGCTCGACCTCGCTCTTCACCTGATCCAGCGCTCTTGCCAGAATGGGGATGCAAGGGACAGATCGCACAGTCCCATATGTCCGGTTCCTGCATAGTAGATGTTTTCGTAATTCTCATTTTCGCTTTCGAGGAACTTTGCATTATTCCGGTACTGCTTCCACTCAGATAAGTGGGAATAGCTTGCATCAGAATAGACATTCAGAACCGGGATCTCATAATCGGAATCATCCATGATATATTCACCATTCTGTACCCCTTTGATATCATACATACAGAGTGACTCTAATGCGATGACGCCCACCACATCTGCACGGGTCCTTGCCATTCCCAAAGCGGCGGAACCGCCGGCGGAATGTCCCAGGGTAACAAAACGGCTGGTATCCGCAGTTGCATATTTGTCCAGGTTTTGGACTGCTCTGTTCGCGAAGTCATCCATCACCGCAGCAAGATCCATCATTCTCAGCTCCATCCATTCTGCGAACAGCATGGCAGCCTCCTCGGGCTTGGTCTGAGGATCCATCCCACTCATTTCCCTCAAATAATCCATGCTGACTTTCTGCTTTTTTCCGTTGGAATGGAGCGTATCAAAGGCATGTCCGGGATGACCGATAGCCAGGACAACATAGCCGTGGCTGGCAAACTCTCTGTACAGGCTCAGGTTATTGTCGATGCTACCGCAGGAGCCGTGGGATGCGATTACCACAGGCAGCTTTGCATCGAGGTTGTCATAGCCCTTTGGATACCAGGCGCGAACCTGTACCTCCCGCAAGCTTCCGTCCTTCAGAAACGG
>JALEWG010000106.1 GCA_022788065.1 Lachnospiraceae bacterium
GCGGCTACCATGCCGGGGATCGCCAGCTTGCAGCAGTGGAACACGGATGACAGGTTGGAGGAGATCAGAAGATTCCACTCGTCAAAGGACATGTCCTGCAAAAGCCCGATCCGTGAAATTCCGGCGTTGTTGATCAGGATATCGACGTTCCCGAAGGTGCCGGAGATGGTCTCGAAGAGGCGCACACATTCCTCAGGTTTTCCCACGTCGGCCTGAACCGCCAGGCACGGCGCGCCGAGAGCCAGCACCTCAGCTTTCGTTTTTTCCATGGCTTCCATGCTATGCGCACAGTTGAGTACGATACGATATCCTTTCGCGGCAAATTTTAATGCGATGGCGCGGCCGATTCCCCGGGAGGAGCCGGTGATGAGAACGGTTTTATTTTGAATGGTGTTTTTCATAGGAAGAATTCTCCTTCTGTTATATTTGGATTTTTCCAGTACGAGCGGCACAGATCCAGAAATGCCTGTTCTGCCGAGCTCAGGTAGGCGTCTTTTCTGCAGCACATGGTGACTTCCCATTTCGGGTGTTCACGCAGACGGAAAAAGACGGCTCTGCTGTCGGGCACCGCAAAGACCGCGGGGAGAAGCGCGCAGCCGACGCCGGCACATACCATCCGGTATTTGCTCACATTGCTGCTCGTGGAAAACAGTACATTGGGACGGAAACCAGCACGCTCAAACAGATCTTCCACCAGGTCGTACATGGTGGAGGTCTGGGAGATCAGGATAAAGGGATCCCCGGAGAAAGCAGCAAGATCGATGTCCGGCGCCTCCTCAGGCCGGTGTGCTCCGCCCGGAGCCAAAGGATGGCCGGAGGGAACTGCGAGAAGGATCTCCTCGTCGGTCATGTGCAGGTAGGTGTTCTCGTCCTTCTGGGATTCTGTGAGCGTGATCAGCCCCAGATCGATGGTCCCTCTGGTGATCAGCTTCTGCATGGTCCGCACATTGCACTCGAAAGGCTCCAGTGTTACCTCGGGAAATGTCCTGTGAAACACCGGATATATGGCCGTAAACATATTGACGCCGCGCTCGGGGATCAGCCCGATGGTGAAATGGCGTCGGGAAAGATCCGCAATGTCATGGATCCGGTTGTAGGCGTCCTTTCTTATATTCAGGATCTCCTTCGCGGCCTGAACGTAAACCTTTCCCGCCTCCGTCAGCTGCCAGTCGGAACGGCTCCTGATAAAAAGCGGAGTCCCGAGTTCGGTTTCCAGCTTCTGGAGCTGCTGATTTAAGGCTGACTGGGTGACAAACAGCTTTTCCGCGGCCCGGGTGATGCTTTTTTCCTCTTTGATCATAAGGATATTTTCCAACTGCTGAAGATTCATCGCAAGCCTCCGAATGTTAGAAAAACTAACATATACATTATATAAATAAATTTGACTTATATATGGCTTATTTATACAATGAAAGTAACAAAAAGGCAAGTGGGAACACGGCTTTCATCAAAAGAGCGGGACAGGAGGAAAACAGAATGGAAGCATATGATGTAATTGTGATCGGAGCAGGCGTGGTCGGGTCGGCCGTGGCCCGGGAACTGACCAGATACCGGCTTGATATCTGCGTTCTGGAGAAGGAACAGGATGTGGCCTGCGGCAACAGCAGCAGAAATACCGGCATGCTGCATGCGGGATTCACCTATAAGCCGGGAAGCCTGAAGGCGGAGTGCGCCGTGGAAGGAAACAAAGAGTTTGACCGGGTGGCAAAGGAGCTTGGAGTACCGTTTAAGCGGACCGGAAAGCTGGTGGTCGGCTTTACGGACCGGGATCGGGAAAACATCCTGAAATTCAAGGCGATCGGCGAGAAGAACGGAGTGGAAGGCATGCGGATGATCGATCAGGAGGAGATCAACCGGATCGACCCCAACGCGGGAGGTGAATTCGCCATGTACGTTCCCTCGTCCGGAATCCTGGATCCGATGCAGTACACGATCGCGCTGGCTGAAAACGCATGCCAGAACGGCGCCGTATTCCGGTTCGGACAGAAGGTGACAGGAATCACACGCACCGGCGAAGGGGAAGAGACAGGCTATCTGGTACATACGGAGACCGATACGTTTCAGACCCGGTGGGTCATCAACTGCGCCGGCATGTACGCGTCGGAGATCTCCGGCATGCTGGGCTATCCGGTCTACCCGGTAAAGGGCTTCAAGGGAGAATACTACGTGCTGGATAAGAAAGCGGGAGCGTTCCTCTCCATCCCGGTTTACCCGGCGCCCAATGAAAAAGGAGGCTTCTCCACCCACGCCACACCGACGGTGGACGGAAATGTGCTGGTGGGTCCGGATTCCTATCTGACGGAAGACCGGGAGGACTACATTGTGACGAAGGAGCACATGGATGGCCTGTTCGCTGACGGAAGGAAGATGTTCAAACAGATGAAGCGTGACTATTTTATCAGAAACTTTGCGGGGATCCGGTGGAAACGGTACGATCCGGAAACCGGGGAGATCCTGGATTTCCTTCTGGAGGCCGACGAGGCGCACCCCCGCACAGTCAACCTGGTGGGAATTGAATCCCCGGGCGTCACATGCGCGCTGCCGCTTGCGAGACGCGCCGCACAAAAGCTGATCAGCCGGGAGCACCCGGATGTAAATCCGGACTTTGATCCCGTAAGGCATGTGAAAAAACGGTTTTACGAGATGACTCATGAAGAACAGGCGCAGGCAATCGCGGAAGATCCGATGTACGGCGAGATCGTGTGCCGGTGTGAGACAGTGACGAAGGCGGAGATTCTGGCAGCTATCCATAATCCACTTGGCGTTCACACGGTGACGGGAATCAAAAACAGGACAAGAGCCACCATGGGAAGATGCCAGGGCGGTTACTGCGAGACAAGGATCACGGAGATGATCCGGGAGGAACTGGGACTTGAGCCGGAGGAGGTCCGGTATTCCAAAGCGGGATCCCGGATGTTTACGGGCAAAGTCCGTGAAGTATAGCGGCGGAACATGCGACGCCGAGATCGGAGGAAAAGACGATGAAAATGAAAAACGCGGATGTGGTGATTATCGGCGGCGGTCCGGCAGGTCTGGCTGCGGCGATTGAGTTACATAAAAAGGGAATTACAGATATTCTGATTCTGGAGCGCGAGAAAAGCCTGGGAGGGATCTTAAGGCAGTGTATCCATGACGGTTTTGGCCTGACCAGGTTCGGGGAGACTTTGAGCGGTCCGGAATACGCCGCCCGTTTTGTCCGGCAGGTGAAGGAGCTGGGGATTCCGTACATGACGGACACGACGGTTCTGGAACTGACGCCCGATAAGAAGATATTCGCCTCTTCGGCCGTTCACGGATTTGTGGAGGTTCAGGCGAAAGCCGTGGTGCTCGCCATGGGCTGCAGGGAGCGGACGAGAGGCGCCATCAGCATTCCCGGTTCCCGCCCGGCCGGCGTTTACACGGCAGGTGTGGCACAGGCCTACATCAATCTGAAAAATGTCATGGTGGGCAGAGAAGTGGTGATCCTCGGCTCCGGCGATATCGGCATGATCATGGCCAGAAGACTGACGCTGGAGGGCGCTCACGTGCAGGGCGTGTTTGAGATCCAGCCTTATCCCAGCGGACTTCCGAGAAACATTGAACAGTGTCTGAACGACTATCGGATCCCTCTGTATTTAAGCCATTCCGTCACGGAGATCAGAGGAAAGGACCGCCTGGAGAGCGTGGTGGTCTCCCAGGTTGATGAAAACTTAAATCCCATCCCGGGGACAGAGAAGGAATATTTCTGCGATACGCTGATCCTCTCTGTGGGACTGATCCCGGAGAATGAGCTTACATGGATGGCGAAGGCAGAGCAGGATGCCGGCACAAAGGGAGCGGCTGTGGACGAGTTTTACCAGACGACCGTGCCCGGGATCTTTGCGGCGGGCAATGTGCTCCATGTCCATGATCTGGTGGACTTTGTATCCATGGAGGCGGAGGCGCTGGCAGACGGTGCTGCCAGATATGTGAAGGAGGGAAGCCTTCCGGAGAGCAGATGCGCAGTGACCGGGGATTCCATGGTGGGCCAGCTGGTTCCAGCCAGAATCAGCGGTGAGGAGAATGTGACGGTTTCCTTCCGGATGAGAAAGCCGGTCAGAAACTGCGTGATCACCGTGTGTCAGGGAGATCATGTGATCAAAACAGTCAGAAAGCCGAAGGCGCTCCCGGCGGAGATGATCCAGATCCCGGTGGAGCGGGAGAAACTGAACAACAGAGACAATCTGGAGGTGAAGGTGTCATGGTAAGAGAATTTACATGTATTATGTGCCCGCAGGGCTGTGAGATCACCGTGGAGCTTGAGGCTCCTGAGCCCGCAGAAGGGTCCGGAAAGGAATCCGGAAACGGCAGGATCCGCTCGGTTTCCGGAAACCGGTGCCCCCGCGGAAAGGAATATGTCACGCAGGAGATCGTAAGCCCCATGCGCAACATCGCCACATCGATCCTGGTAGAGGGAGGGGAGCTTCCGCTCGCCAGCGTCCGCCTGACGGCGCCCATCCCGAAGGGCAGAATCTTTGATGTGATGGCAGAGATCCGGAAGATCTGTATGGAGGCTCCGGTGACGGAAGGCCAGTGTGTGCTTGAAAATGTTCTGGGCCTTGGCAGCGATGTGATCGTGACGAAAACGGTGGAAAGAATTGCCACAGGAATGCCTCGTTAATTCTTGTGAAACTGTTTGTATTATTTCCCATGACTGTGATATACTGAAATAGTAAAATGCTTTTTGCGCGCTGCGTCGGATCCGGCTGGTATGCGGGATCCGTTTCGCACGAAAGGCAGAGACAGCGTGTATTACGGAGGGGAATTATGGAGACAATCTACGATCTGATTATTCTCGGCTCCGGTCCCGCAGGACTCGGAGCTGCTATATATGCCCAGAGGGCAGATTTAAAAACTCTTGTGATCGAAAA
>JALEWG010000128.1 GCA_022788065.1 Lachnospiraceae bacterium
TCATAAGGGGGACGCTCCTCCTCTTCGTCATCCTCGTCATCATCTTCTGCGTAAGAGGACTCGCTGGCAGTCTGATTCAGCCGTTCCTGTTCTTCAACGATCGACTCTGCCCTTTCCAATTCTTCCTGAGAATCCAATCCGATTGCGCTAAGATCCAGATGATCACGGTTCTCAAGAACGATTTTTAAAAGTGTCGGATCCAGTTCCGTCCAATGAAATGTGCCGTCTGTTTTCAAAACATATTTCGCATCCGAACCGGGCCCCGGTACGTCATTCCCCCAGTCACGCATCAGTTCCGCTCTCTGTCCTGCATGCAGTTCCAGATTCTGATCATTTCCAAGATCCCATGAAACGTCGCCCTCGATCAGGTAAAATATCAGTGTTTCAGGAGAAAGCATAAAAATACCGCTGGTTCCACGGATACTCATCGATGTATGTGCCGCTTTGAACTGCAATTCTTCATCTTCTCCCAGTGGTTTTTCCACATTAAAGAACAGCTTACCTTTCTGTAATGTAAGCTTCAGCGATTTTGCGGACGCTTTTTCAACAACTACCACGGTGTTGTTATCCAGCTTCAGCGTTTTATCGTCATCTGCCTCGATATAGATGCCGGAGGCTTTCCCGGTAGAGACCTGATTGCCTTCTCCAAGATTCATACCTGCCACAGCCGTCAGCCGTCTGGGCTCCTTTTTCATGACATAAGCTTCCTCTCCCTCTACCTGAAGGACAGACAATTTTCTGCTTTCTGTGTCGTCTGCAAATGAACATAGATTTGCAGACAAGCATGTGGCCAGCATGGCCAGTACCAAAATTTTACTCCATTTGCCTTTCATAATATGCTCATCCCTTCATTCCAAGACAGATTTTCATTCCCTCCCGCGCAAATACGGCATTCGGTTCGATTTGCTCCATTTCTGTCTGCATCTCGTCTAACTGAGAATCCGTTCGCGCCCAGTCATGGTGTGAAATGCACAGCATCCCCACATGGCAGGTTTGTTTGATTGCGACTCCCTGCTGCCATGTACTGTGTCCAAAATCCTTAACTTTTGAATATTGCTGATCCGTATACATACCGTCAAATATCAAAAGGTCGCAGCCGGAGACAAACTGCTCATAAGACCGGCGTATGCGATCGCTGAGCGAACCATCAAGCCCATATACCACAGAAGTACCGTCCGCTTCCAGGCGAAACAGGGAAGAACCGTTGGGATGATCTCCTTCTGTCACATGCATTTTCGCTCCTTCCGGCAATAGAACACAATCTCCCGGGTATATTTCATGCCAGATCATGCTTGCGGCAGCATGCTCAAAAGAAATCGGCCAGTACGGCGCCTGACTGATCTTAAGCAGTTCATTCCGGAATCCCGAACCGGCTCTGGCTTCTCCGTAAAAATGGATTTTCCAGTTCTTTTGAAACAGAAGCGGGAAAAACGGAAGTCCCATAATATGATCCAGATGAAGATGAGTGATAAAAATGTGCAATTCTTTTCCGGAGTATCGTTCTTCTCCCGGTATCGGGTTCAGAAGCCGGTTTCCCAGTTCGCATATTCCGGTGCCGCCATCGAACACCACCAGACCTCCGCGCCATTTCGCAGATACACAGCTGGTGTTTCCTCCGTACCTCATTCGATCGGGATAAGGAGCCGCCATAGATCCTCTTGTTCCCCAGAACATAATTTCCATGCCATTTGTCACCTGCTGGTTTTTCCCCCTTTCTGCCAATTATCGAACCAGATACATCATGGTAATATCATCTGACTGTTCGGCTCCCCGGCTGAATTCCTCCAGTTCCCAGTACATACAATCCAGCATGAGTCCCGGCTGCTCCCAGGCCTCTCTATGTCGGTTCAGAGCTTCAAGCATTCTGGCTTCCGTATACAGCTCCTCATTGATATTGAAAGCCTCTGTCACACCATCCGTATATAAATACAATCTGTCACCCGGGCAAAACCCGACTGTCTGTTCCCGATACGGCATATCTTCCATCATGCCAAAAACAAAATCTGCTTTGCATTCCAGCAGCTGAAATGGTTCGTGCCCCCTGCTGAATGCCGGCCTGTTATGACCGGCATTCACAAATGTCAGCTGATTATTCTGAAAATCCAGTACACATAAAAAGACAGTAACGAACAGCTCTTCTTCATTGTCTTCATTCAGCAGGTTATTCACGCGTTTTGCCGCCTCTGCCACCGGCATTCCGAGACGCATGTAATTCTTAATATGCGTTCTGGCAACGGTCATAAACAGACATGCCGGAAGTCCTTTTCCGGCTACGTCTGCAATCAAAAAGCATAAATGCGTCCCATCGATCTGAAATATATCGTAGAAATCACCGCCGACCATCTTTGCAGGCTTTGACCGTGCATCAAGGCTGAGATTGGGAAGCCTGCAATATTGTTCAAAAGACTTTGGCAGCATTCCCATCTGAATTCTGGATGCAATCTCCAGTTCGGACTTCATACGCTCCCGCTCCCGGATTACATTGGTGGATTTTGTATAGAGCATTTCCAGAAGAGCACCATACACCCTGGGATTGGCATGTGCAATTTCCTCAAAGACTTTTTTGGGAATATTCGCGCAGGACACCTCCGTCATTGCCCGAACCGTGGCTTTTCTTGTTCCTTCTTTGATCAGCGCCAGTTCGCCGATCACGTCTCCCGGCCCCTGTTCTCCAACCGGTTCATCTCCTGCAAGAAACGTCTGTGTTGTCCCCTCCAGAATAATATACATCCCGTCATCCGGTTCGGCGCCAATGGTTACAAGCTCCTGACCTTTTTGAAACGTGACCGGCTCCGTAGCAGCCAGAAGAATTCTGGATCCGTCCGGCATCGAACCGTCCTCCCGGATCTGGAAAAAATCCTGTATGATTTTTACGTTCTTCCATTCTCTTTCCATCTTATATCCCTCAAAGCTGCTATTTTTGTCCGCCCGGGCTGATATAGTAATATCCGCAGCCGTCGCCGGCACTGTATGTTACCTGGCTGTCGCCGACCCATACGCCATTCGTTCGATTGATATTCCAACGGTTGTCCTCCCGCCAGCTGCTGTATATCGCATCTTCCAGGTAATCCGGCGTTGTCGTCAGCTGATAGAGGAATGCGCGGAAAACTGCATAATCATAAGAAGCAGCCTGAGTCAGATCCGTACTGCTCTGATCCAGTGCCGTGCGGATCGTCAAACGATAGGAACCGGAAGCTGTATTTTTATAAATACCCAGCAGAACCGTTTCATCCGTTCCCGCAACATATTCCATTGCAGAATCGGTGATCCGGATTCTTCTCTGTCGAAACGCTTTCTGAATCTGGTCCTGCAGGCTTTCCATTCCCTGAATACCGGTCCATGCGTCCGACACAGAAGGTACCTTTTCCGGCGCCCGAAACTCGGTTCCCAGAATAACAGCAGAGTGAGGCTGCCATACGCCATCCGGATTCACATAATATCCATCCGGTGTGATCGTATTCCTCAGGCATTGTCCGGATTCCGTCAGATAATAATACCGATCATCCATGAGTGACCAGCCGACAGCCGGCTGCTCCGCCTGTGCGGCCTGTTCTGCACGGACCGTTATGGCAGGGCAGACTGTCAGCAATAGTCCCAGGCAAATCGCAATCAGATACGATTTCGAATTCCCTGATTTTTTTCGCATCGCTCTGACACCTCCTTTTTCCTATTTCTTAAGTCCTCCTCGATGTGCACCAACCTCAATTTTCCTCGCCTTTTGTGTATCTGGCTTCGGCGCTCTCTTAGTAGGAGCCTCCTCCTCAAGCAACGTTTTCAGACTTTCTTTTACTACCGGTTTGTTCGATGCCGGTGCCTGAGTCTGTACCGCTTCTGCTGCACGTTCCGCCTGCAAACTGCGATATCGCTCCTGCGCCTCATGTATCTCATGAACAACATGAAAATTTTTATGGATCCATTTAGAATCAGGCAGTTTCTCCGGATCTAATCCCTCATTTAAACTGCTGACGCCCCGCTGATAACGTGACAACTTTTCCGGATTTGCAGCAAGTGTCTGTTCCAGCTTTCTGCTTGGGTCTCTGTCCAATGCCCATTCGTCATCCTTGACCTGAATCATATGTTTCTCGATATGATCCTTCATTTTCGTCAGACGCATATCCAGTGCATCGATCTCATCCTCTTTCAGGATATCACCAAGCACAAACTGCAATTTGTTTCGGTCTGTCGCCAGAATATTTTGTGCCAGATTCTCACTGATAAAGCACAAATCATCCAGTCCCCCCTGTTTCATTGCGACTGTTATATTCGGCTTTCTCTTGTTCAGGGCAGAAAAGGCCAGATCATTGTCGATTCCCTGAAGTCCGAGAATCTCTCGTTTCCCATCCGCCTGGGGCTCGCTCAGTTTTAAGAACATATTTCCTCCGTGTCTGTCTGCCTGTGCGCAGAGGTAATCCAACACCTCCAGATTGCAGGCATCCCTTGTGAAGCCAGGGCTGTTCTCAATTCTGACCTGGTTGATCTGTTCCAGGGCTTCTCTCTTTCCGTTTCGTATATCGACTCCCTCCGCAAACTCCATAAAGCAGCCTTCTACATCTTTTCCCTCCATTTGAACGGTCATCTTCTCAGAATGTGCAAGCAGGTTCCCCACTCCGAGGAGTTCCGCTACTCGAGAGGAAGCGACATTACGACCGGATAATTCATCCCCCTCTTGCAGAGCACCGAGCTGTGGCGTTATTGCCATCGATGCCATATTCGCTTTTTTCATGATCGTGAGGGATTTTTCATATAAATCCGGATTTGAAAGAATCTCTTTTCTTGCCTGATAGGATTCTGGTTTATCAGAGTTATAATATCCCGCCATCTCCCCATAGAGGGTATGTTCAAACCTGACTTTTCCCGCTTCGATTCCGTGAAGTTCTTCTCTGATTGGTTCTCTTGTTTCGACATAATGGGCAATCAACTCCCTGCATTTGGAAAGTGCATCAAAATCTTTGTTATCACGGTAAGTGTTCAGGCATGCGCGAAATGTGTTTTCCCTTTTGGCAGGATCTTTTTGGTCTGAGTCTGAAAGTGTCTCCAGTTCTGTCCAATAACTTTTTATCAGGTTCGTCAACTGGGATAATTTACCTGCATCACCAATCAGTCTCGCGAAGTCTTTCTTTTTTTCCACTTCTGCTTCTGTATGTTCAGGCAATGAATCCCAATATCTCATCGCATCATGTTCAATGCGGACTCCGGATTCTATTCCATTAGACGTGGCTGATTCAACAGCTATCGCAAAGTCTTTAAGAAGCTGCTTGTTCGTTTCCAGCACCTTCTGATGTTCTGGATTTTTTTCCGCCTCCACCATTTTATCGACAACCGCCTCAAGATCTCTTACATACTCTTTCTGTGTAAAAAACCCGCGCTTGCCCTGATAGGTAACCTGGTATCGCTCACTTGCGTTTCCACCCACTTGATCTTCTAACGCAGCTCCCTGAATATGAGCTGTCGGCTCGATGTTCAGCTGATTCAGAGTCTTTCCTGCGTTTGCATTGAAAATCAGTGGCTCTCTGAGTCGTTCCAGCCGCTTATTCACAAACGCATCAAGACTCTTCATGACTTCCAGACGATGTTGTCCTGTCCCGGTATATATCCTTCGGTTCCCATTCACCTGCATATATGCGGAACAAGCATCGGCAAGTTTCTGACCGGCGCTTAGTATTTCAGCTACAGAGTCGTTCGTGATGGGTGTATTCTGCAGCTGCATGAATGCATTGAACTGCGTTTTTACATT
>JALEWG010000140.1 GCA_022788065.1 Lachnospiraceae bacterium
AATGGAGGAAGAAAACAGGCATGAGAATTTTAGTGACAGGCGTCAAAGGCCAGTTGGGCCATGATGTTGTAAATGAGATGGAAAAGCGCGGCTTGACTGCGGTGGGCGTCGATGTGGAAGAGATGGACATCACCGACAAGGCGGCCTGTGAAAAGGTAATTACGGAAGCAGGCGTGGATGCGGTGATCCACTGTGCCGCTTATACGGCAGTTGACGCGGCGGAGGACAACGTTGATGTGTGCCGAAGAGTCAATGCGGACGGAACCAGAAACATCGCAGAGGTCTGCAAAAAACTGGATATTAAGATGATGTACATCAGCACGGACTATGTGTTCGACGGACAGGGAACACGCCCGTGGGAACCGGACGATGAGAGACATCCGTTAAATGTGTACGGTCAGACGAAGTATGAGGGTGAGCTGGCGGTGGAGGAGCTGGTTAAAAAGTTCTTTACCGTCCGCATCGCATGGGTGTTCGGCGTCAACGGAAAGAACTTTATCAAGACCATGCTCCGGATCGGCAAAGAGCGGGGAGCGGCCAACGTCGTGGATGATCAGATCGGTTCTCCGACCTATACGTATGACCTGGCCCGTCTTCTGGTGGATATGATCCAGACGGACAAATACGGCAGATACCATGCGACCAACGAGGGGCTCTGCTCCTGGTATGAGTTCGCGTGCGAAATTTTCCGCGCCGCAGGGATGGATGAGGTGAAGGTGACACCGGTACACTCTGACGAATATCCGGCTTCAAAGGCAAAACGCCCCATGAACAGCCGCATGAGCAAGGAAAAGCTTTCCGACAACGGATTTGAGAGACTGCCGGAGTGGAAAGACGCGGTGGCGAGGTATTTAAAAGAAATAACCTGGTAGAAAGAGCATATCCTATATTGAATTAATGTCGGCAAAGCATGCCGGGAAACGGACAAAACAGAGACTTAACAGTGTGGACAGAATATCCGGAAGGAGCGGAAAATGGGAAAATATTTCGGAACGGACGGCTTTCGCGGAGAAGCCAATGTGGGTCTTACGGTGGAACATGCCTATAAGGTGGGTAGATTTCTGGGCTGGTACTATGGAAAAAATCCGAAAGGAGACCGGTGCCGGATCGTGATCGGCAAGGATACGAGAAGATCCAGCTATATGTTTGAGTATTCGCTGGTTTCCGGACTGACTGCATCGGGGGCGGATGTGTTTTTGCTCCATGTGACGACGACTCCGAGCGTATCCCATGTGATTTGCACGGAGAATTTTGACTGCGGAATCATGATTTCCGCCAGCCACAATCCGTACTACGACAATGGAATCAAAATCATGAATGGCAGCGGGGAGAAGCTGGAGGAGAGTGTGATCCTCGAGATTGAAAAATACCTGGATGGGGAAACGGAAGAAATTCCGCTGGCCAGGAGAGAAAAAATCGGACGCACCCAGGACTTCGCGGCCGGAAGAAACCGCTACATCGGTTATCTGATCTCCATTGCGACCCGATCCTTCAAGGGAAAGAAAGTCGGACTGGACTGTGCCAACGGCAGCGCCTCTTCCGTGGCAAAGAGCGTATTTGACGCGCTGGGAGCGGAGACCCATGTTATCAACAACGAGCCTGACGGACTGAACATCAATAAAAACTGCGGTTCCACACACATTGAGGGATTGCAGCAGTATGTGCGGGAGCATCACCTGGATGTGGGCTTTGCCTATGACGGGGACGCCGACCGGTGCCTTGCCGTGGATGAGAACGGCAATGTGGTGGACGGTGACCTGATCCTCTATATTTGCGGCAAGTATATGAAGGAGCACGGAAGCCTGCAGAATAATAAGATCGTCACGACGGTCATGTCCAACCTGGGACTTTACAAGGCCCTTGACCGGGAGGGCATCGGCTACGTAAAGACGGCTGTGGGCGACAAATATGTCTATGAGAACATGGCGCAGACGGGGAACTGTCTGGGCGGAGAGCAGTCGGGACATATTATTTTCAGCAAGTACGCGAGCACAGGCGACGGAATCTTGACTTCTCTCAAGGTTATGGAGGTCATGCTGGAAAAGAAACAGCCGCTCTCCGTGCTGGCTTCGGAGGTTACGATCCTGCCGCAGCTTCTGAAAAATGTGCGGGTAGCCGATAAGGCGGCAGCGCTGAATGACGAGGCGGTGAAGCAGGCGCAGAAGGAGACGGAAGAGGCCCTTGGGGCAGATGGACGTCTTCTGCTCAGGCAGAGCGGCACGGAGCCGCTGATCCGGGTCATGGTGGAGGCAGAGACCGAAGAGATCTGTGAAAAATATGTAGATAAGATCATTGACATTCTGGTACAGAGAGGTCATGCGGTCGACCGGTAAGCGGAAGGCTGCAGCCGGATATATCTCGCATAACCAAATATTATGGCATGTATTCTTGCTATTCGAATCGTCAAATGATATAATGACTAGTACGCAAGAGCGCAAGTTTTACAGTAAAGGAATGATGAAAATGGGGTTAGACCTAAAGGAGTAACTTTGTTTATTGTTGAAAAATACAGCGTGGTTTACCGACTCCGCGGCCTGCGACTATGATGCCGGAAACAGCAGC
>JALEWG010000145.1 GCA_022788065.1 Lachnospiraceae bacterium
GGGATTTCCGGCTCCGGTTGTCACGACCTTAACGCCTTCCTCCACAACGACCTGTGCCACTTCATCCGCATAAGGACTCATCAGCATGACATTGACTCCGAACGGCTTATCCGTCAGTTCCTTGACCTTTTTTATTTCCTCACGGACTACCGAGCCGGGAGCATTGGCCCCCCCGATCAGTCCCAGACCGCCTGCTTCGGATACGGCGGCGGCCAGGTTATGTTCCGCTACCCAGGCCATTCCGCCCTGAATAACCGGATATTCAATTCCTAAAAGTTCTGTTATTCTGGTTTTCATATTCTGTTCACCGCCACGCGAAGATTATTCCTCTACGCCTTTATCCTTTAAATAGTTCATAACGTCCGCAACTGTTGCCATCTGCTGAAGATCCTCAGCCGGAATCTCAACGGAATACTCATCCTCCAGAGCCATAACCAGCTCGAAAAGATCCAAGGAATCAGCACCGAGATCCTCTTTGAATCTGGACTCTGCGGTAATGCTGTCTGCGTCAACACTTAACTGATCTGCGATTAATTCTTTCATTTTTTCTAACATGATTGTATTCTCCTTTTCATTTAAAATATAAGTTTTTCTTATCTTGTCTGGTTCCACTCCAGAAGCACCGCGCCCCAGGTCATGCCTGCTCCGAAGCCGGACAGGATAATCTTATCTCCGTCCTTTAACATCCCCTGCTCCACCATATCATTTAATAATAGCGGTATGGAGGCTGTTGAAGTGTTGCCGTATTTGGCAATGGTCATCGGGAACTTATCCATCGGTTCCTTTAATCGTCTGGCTACCGCCTCGACGATTCGCTCGTTGGCCTGATGCAGAACGTAATACCGGATTTCTTCCTTTGCTATATGGTTCCGCTTCATCAGCGTCTCAATACTCTCCGGTACACGTTTGACCGCAAACCGGAACACCTCCTGGCCATCCATGGTCATAAAGCCGATTTCCGGCTTTGTTCCCGTCAGAAAATTTCCGAGAGTTCTGGACTTGCACATGAGCGCCTCGCCCTTTGTGCCGTCGGATCCCATTAACATATCAAGGATTCCCGTTTTTTCATTCTTTAAAACCGCAGCTCCCGCGCCATCTCCGAAGAGAACGCAGGTGGATCGGTCTGTCCAGTCCGTCACCTTGCTCAGGGTCTCAGCTCCGATCACCAGCGCCGTCTGATAGACTCCTGACTTGAAAAATCCCTGAACGATATTCATGGCAAAAATAAATCCGGCACATGCCGCAGACACATCAAATGCCGCCGCGTTTACCGCGCCGATCTTCGCCTGGACCTCGCAGGCCCCACTGGGGTAATTGCAATCCGGGGATGAAGTTCCCATGATGATCAGATCCAGATCTTCCGCTTTTACTCCGGCTGCCGCCAGCGCCCGTCTGGCTGCCTCTGCCGCCAGATCCGACGTTTCTTCTCCTGTGGAGATTCGCCTTTCCCGGATACCGGTCCGGCTTGTGATCCATTCGTCGCTGGTCTCAACGATCTTTGCCAGATCGTCGTTGGTTACTATCGTTTCCGGCACATACGCGCCGATTCCTGCAATACTGGCTGTCATAGTCCTATCCTGCATTTCGTGATTAATAATTTTTGATTTCAAATATTTTGATATTCAAATTATTTACTACATACTACTTCTTTTCCGGGATTTTGTCAAGAAATTTTTGTCAGAGAATTCGACATGCGCGTTTTACACGCGGTTTGAGACATTTCATGAATACGGGATTCGCCCATCTGGACTGGTTAAATATTTTAAAATTGGACATTTTAATGATACCACCTTTCCTATATGATATCCCTATCCTGAAAAACACACTGACATATAAGGAGGATTCACTATGGACGAATTCAGCAGAATAAAAAAAATCGACGCCCATACACATATCGGCGTCTTCGGAAGTCCGTTCAACATCAACTTTGACACAGAGCGTCTGATTGCGCAGATGGATACTTACAATATTGAGAAAACGATTCTCTGTGCAGCCGGCCCTCACGAAAACGAGGATACCGTTGCCGCTTTTAAAGCGCATCCGGAGAAAGTGATTCCTCTCATGTGGGTCAACTGCGCTGAGGGACAGACTGCCTATGACACTTTGGAGCATTACATCCGCGATGAGCATTTTGCCGGCGCCAAACTCCAGTCCCTGTTTGACGGCTATACGGCTGACGCTCCCTGCGTGGATCCGGTTGCGGAGATCTGTGAAAAATACGGAAAACCTCTGTTTATCCATTCCGGACACCCGCCGTTTTCTCTCCCGTGGCAGATCGGTCT
>JALEWG010000154.1 GCA_022788065.1 Lachnospiraceae bacterium
CGGCTCATATTCTACATCCGTATAAACGGTTTTGGCCTTTGTCGTTGCCATATAGATCCTGGCTCCCGGATTTCTGGAAAGGAAATCATTGAAATCGCTGTAAACAGTCACATCCAGCTTGTCCCAGTAATCCAGCCCCGCACGCACCAGATGTTTTTCACTCAGTTTAAATCCGAGAGGCTCGATCAGATGCAGTTTTGTGTTGGTCGCGACGCAGGTACGACCGATATTTCCCGTATTGGCCGGCATCTCCGGCTCATACAAAACAATATTCATATTCCGGCTCCTCGCTGCCCTACTCCTTTACTTCCAGGCGCTTCACAAAACGCTCAATTCTCTCAAGGGCACGTTTCAGGTCCTCCAGAGAGTACGCGTAGGAGATTCTCAGATATCCCTCTCCGCAGGCGCCGAATGCATCGCCCGGAACGACAGCCACTTTCTCCTCTTCCAGAAGTCTTAACGCAAATTCCTGCGAGGTCATCCCGAATTTTTTGATGCTCGGAAACACATAAAAAGCTCCCTGCGGCACATAACAGTCAAATCCCATATCCCGAAGGCTCTTCACCAGAAAGCGGCGTCTCTGGTCATAGGCCTCTTTCATTTCGGCCACATCACCGTCTCCGTTTCTCAGTGCTTCCACAGCCGCATACTGGCTAGTAGTAGGTGCGCACATGATCGCAAACTGGTGGATCTTTAACATCTGAGACAGGATATTCTCCGGTGCACAGGCATATCCGAGGCGCCAGCCGGTCATCGCGTAGGACTTGGAAAAGCCGTTGATCAGAACCGTGCGCTCTTTCATTCCCGGAAAAGCTGCAATCGTACAGTGCTGTCCCTTGTAGGTGAGCTCCGAATATATTTCATCTGAGATCACAAACAGATCCTTCTCCTCCACGACTTTGGCAATCTCCATCAGGTCTTCCGCCTCCATAATGGAGCCGGTAGGGTTGTTGGGGAACGGCATGATCAGAATCTTACTTTTCGGCGTGATCTTCTCCAGAAGTTTCTCTTTTGTCAGACGGAACTGGTTCTTTTCCTCCAGCTCGATCGGAACCGGAACTCCTCCGGCCAGAATCGTACACGGGGTATAGGAGACGTAGCTGGGCTGCGGGATCAGCACTTCGTCTCCGGGATCCAGCATGGCCCGGAGCGCGATGTCAATCGCTTCGCTTCCGCCAACCGTGACCATGACTTCATGCTGATAATCATAAGACACGTCAAAACGGCGTTTTAAATAACGGCAGATCTCTATTTTTAACTCTTTCAATCCTGCGTTTGAGGTATAGAAGGTCCGTCCCTTCTCAAGGGAGTAGATACCTTCATCCCGAATGTGCCACGGAGTATCAAAATCCGGTTCGCCCACACCCAGGGAAATTGCGTCCTTCATTTCACTTACAATGTCGAAAAATTTGCGGATTCCGGACGGTGGAATCGCGCTGATTGTGTCATTTAACGGGTTTCTCACGGAGTAATCAGCATCCTTTCATCTTCAGGCTTGTCACACATAACAGTACCATGATCTTTATATTTCTTTAAGATAAAGTGAGTTGCCGTACTCAGGACAGAATTCACAGTAGAAAGCTTCTCTGACACGAACTGGGCAACCTCCTTCATGGTCTTTCCTTCCAGAATTACAGTGAAGTCATACGCGCCGGACATCAGGTACAGGGAATTCACCTCACTGTACTGGTAAATGCGCTCTGCGATCTTCTCAAACCCCATACCTCTCTGAGGGGTTACCTTCACTTCGATCAGCGCGGTCACTTTCTCATCGCTGGTCTTATCCCAATTGATCATGGTATGATATCCGCAGATGATATTTTCTTTTTCCATATCTGCGATCTCATTGGCCACCGCGGCTTCGCTTTCGCCCAGAAGGGCTGCCAGATCCGTCAGATCAATTCTGCTGTTCTTTTCTATATTTGCCTATATTTTTTCACGCATGGTTATCCTCCTCAGTTATTTTCTGTATTTCGTCCGGCTGGGGCCGCTCCAAAAAACCGATCCCTCCGGCTCCTGTCATTTT
>JALEWG010000159.1 GCA_022788065.1 Lachnospiraceae bacterium
TTTTCGATAATTCTTTCTTATCATTTTCCCATGCGCTGACCATTTGCCGCGAAACACCAAGTGCCATTGCCAATTCGCTGCATGAAATATTACATTGTGTTCTGATAAACTTTAATCCGTTCATCTATTTTACATCCATCTGAAATACAGAAGCGCTTCCTTGCAATAACAAAGACCATTGGTGTCAGGCACTATTAACTCCTTATAAACTGCATGACAGCACAACAGCCCGAAAATGCATCTCATTTTCGGGCTGTGAATATCAAATATTATATTTAGTACATCTTCGCACCAGCCGGAATATGATCGTCCAGCATCAGAAGGTGCAGCTTTTCCTCTCCCTCTTCCGTGTGAACTGCGGAAATCAGCATACCGCAGGAGTCAATGCCCATCATCGGGCGGGGCGGCAGGTTGGTGATCGCAAGGAGTGTCTTGCCAACCAGCTCTTCCGGCTCATAATATGCGTGGATCCCGCTTAAGATCGTGCGGTTTACGCCTGTTCCATCGTCCAGAGTGAACTGAAGGAGCTTCTTGGACTTTTTAACTGCCTCGCATGCAAGAACCTTCACGGCTCTGAAATCCGATTTGGAGAATGTCTCAAAGTCCACAAAATCCTGGAACAGAGGCTCGATCTCCACCTTGGAAAAATCGATCGGATCTTTTGCTGATTCTGCCGGAGCGGTTTCAGCCGGAGCAGCCGCTTTTGCTTCCGCCTTCTCAGCTTTCTCGGCCTTCTTCTCACCACCAAGACTCTTCATAGTCGGGAAGAGCAGGACGTCTCTGATTGCTGCAGAATCCGTGAGAAGCATGCACATACGGTCGATACCGAATCCGATACCGCCTGTCGGAGGCATACCGATATCGAGGGCATTTAAGAAGTCCTCGTCGGTGTGGTTTGCTTCCTCATCACCCTGGGCAAGAAGCTCTTCCTGGGCTCTGAAGCGCTCACGCTGATCGATCGGATCATTTAACTCGGAGTAGGCGTTTGCCATCTCCCAGCCGTTCATAAAGAATTCGAAGCGCTCTACGTATTCCGGATTCTCCGGTTTCTTTTTCGTCAGCGGAGAGATCTCGATCGGATGGTCCATAATAAAGGTCGGCTGGATCAGATGCTCCTCAACAAACTCCTCGAAGAACAGGTTCAGGATATCGCCCTTTTTGTGACGCTCCTCGAACTCTACATGATGCTCTTTCGCCGCAGCTCTCGCCTCTTCCAGTGTGTGGATCACATTGAAGTCCACACCGGAATACTTCTTGACCGCGTCCACCATGGTCAGGCGCTCAAACGGCTTTCCGAGATCCATCTCGATTCCGTTGTACACGATCTTTGTGGTTCCGAGAACCTCCTGAGCCACGTAGCGGTACAGGTTTTCCGTGAGATCCATCATGCCGTGGTAGTCGGTATATGCCTGGTATAACTCCATCAGTGTAAATTCCGGATTGTGTCTTGTGTCAAGCCCCTCGTTTCGGAATACACGGCCGATCTCATAAACTCTTTCCAGTCCGCCCACGATCAGTCTCTTTAAATAGAGCTCCAGAGAAATGCGAAGCTTCAGATCCTCATCGAGCGCATTGAAATGCGTCTCAAACGGTCTTGCGGCAGCGCCGCCCGCATTGGCCACCAGCATCGGGGTCTCCACCTCGAGGAAGCCCTCTCCTGCCAGATATTTCCGGATCGCAGCGATAATTCTGGAACGCTTAATGAATGTATCCTTGACATCCTCGTTCATGATCAGATCCACATATCTCTGACGGTAACGCATATCCGTATTGGTAAGGCCGTGATATTTCTCCGGTAAGATCTGGAGGCTCTTGGACAGCAGGATAATGGAGGTCACATGGATAGAGATCTCACCCATTTTTGTTGTGAACACAGTACCCTTTACGCCCACGATATCGCCGATATCCATTTTCTTGAAATCCTTGTAGGAGTCCTCTCCCACTTCATCTCTCGCAACATAGCACTGGATGTTGCCCTTTAAATCCTGAACATTGCAGAAAGAAGCCTTGCCCATCACACGCTTGGACATCATACGTCCGGCGATGGATACGGATTTTCCCTCGTACTCCGAGTAGTTCTCCCTGATATCCGCACTGTGCTCAGTCTGGTCATACTTTGTGATCTGGAACGGATCCTTTCCGCACTCCTGTAATTCTGCCAGCTTTTCGTGACGCACCTTCAGAAGCTGATGGATATCCGGCTCCTGCTTTGCGCCATTTGCCTTCTGGTTTGCCTGCTGCTCTGCCACTTTTTTTCTCTCCTTCTATATTTAGGTAAAAATTAATCAACTCTGTTAATATCCAGAACCTTATACTGGATCACACCGGCCTGGGTCTCCACATCGACCACATCGCCGACTTTCTTTCCGATCAGAGCATGGCCGACCGGAGATTCGTTGGAAATTTTGTTCTGCAGGCTGTTGGCCTCTGTGGAACCTACCAGCTTGAACTCCATCTCCTCCTCAAATTCCATATCATACACCTTGACCACGCAGCCCACGCTGATCTTATCAAGATTCACTTCATCCTCGACAACAACTTCCGCATTTTTTAACAGCTTTTCCAGCTCTTCGATTCTCGCCTCAATATCTCTCTGTTCGTCTTTCGCTGCATCATACTCAGCGTTCTCGGACAGGTCGCCCTGCTCTCTTGCCTCTTTAATCTTCTGAGCGATCTCTCTGCGGCGGTTTACCTTTAAATCCTGAAGTTCATCTTCGTATTTTTTCAGTCCTGCATAAGTCAAAATATGTTTCTTATCTGCCATGACGCCTTACCTTCCTTTAAAACCGGGGCACACTACCCCTTTATAACTACATTCACCGTATTATAGCGTAAACCCATGATATTGTCAAGAATTCCGGACGGAAAAACCCTGGCGGAAACCACCCGGAATCCCTGATTTTACGGCTGTTTTCCGATGTACGCCAGGATTCCGCCGTCCACATACAGGATCTGTCCGTTGACAAAATCCGAAGCCGGGGAAGCTAAGAAAATTGCCGGTCCGGTAAGATCCTCCACCGTCCCCCAGCGGCCTGCCGGAGTCCTTGCCGTGATAAACTGATCGAAAGGATGCCTGGATCCGTCCGCCTGACGCTCTCTCAGGGGCGCTGTCTGAGTCGTTGCGATATAGCCGGGACCGATTCCGTTGCACTGAATATTATATGCCCCGTATTCCGACGCGATATTTTTTGTCAGCATTTTAAGGCCGCCCTTGGCAGCTGCATACGCGGAAACCGTTTCCCGCCCAAGCTCCGACATCATGGAGCAGACGTTGATGATCTTTCCGCCTCCCTTACGGATCATGCCGGGGATCACAGCCTTGGAAACAAGGAACGGACCTGTGAGATCCACATCAATGACGCGACGGAACTCATCGGCGTTCATCTCATGCATCGGTACCCGCCGGATCATCCCTGCATTGTTGACAAGAATGTCGATCACCCCCACCTGATCCGCGATCTCTGCCACCATCGCCTCGACAGACGGCTCATCCGTCACATCACACACATACCCGTGTGCCTCAATTCCTTCATTGCGGTACGCGGCCAGCCCACGCTCCAGTGACTCCGCACTGCTGCAGTTGAACGCGATCTGTGCTCCGGCATCGGAGAGACTCTTTGCAATCGCAAAGCCGATTCCATGGGAAGCGCCCGTGACCAGAGCTGTTTTCCCCTCCAGGGAAAACATTTCCCCGGGGCTTCGTCTTATAATTTCCTGCTTCAAAATTTCCATTCTCCTATTCGATCGCTTTCTTTTTCCATCTTCCGATCCGGTAACTGATAAATGTCAGGACAGCGCCCAGTGTCCAGGAAAGCAGAAGGGAGATGAAAATACACTCACTGCGCCCGTTCGGAAGTTCCGGTGTCCTCGTAAGCCATGAAATTCCGTAGGCCACCGGCACACGAACCGCGACGGTTGTGAAAAGAGAGATCCACATGGGAGTCATCGTATCGCCGGCGCCGCGCATGACTCCGGAGAGGCTCTGCGTCACGGCCATCGCAATGTAACCCACAGCCAGAATCCGCATCATGTGAACGCTGAGATCCACCAACTCAGTCGTGGATGTAAAGATTCCCATCAGATATTTTCCGAAGATCAGAATCAGCGCCGTGATCACCGCGGACACGCTCATGGCCATGACTGTTCCCTGTCTGGCTCCGCGCGTTACCCGGTCATACTGCTTCGCTCCCACATTCTGCCCCGCGTACGTGGTCATCGTGGTTCCGAAGGAAAAGTTCGGCATCATGGCGAAGCCGTCCACACGCATGATAATAACGTTGGCGGCGATCACCATCTCTCCGAAGCTGTTGGTCAGAGACTGAACGATGATCATTGCCATAGAAAAGATTGCCTGAGTCAGACCGGAGGGCAGTCCGAGGCGGATCATCGTAAAGGAGTGATCCTTCGTTGGTCTCAGGTATTTCAGTTTCATATCAAAAATATCGCTCATGCGCGCCAGCTTGAAAAAGCAGAGGATCGCAGAGATCGACTGGGCGATCGCCGTCGCCAGCGCAACCCCGAACACCCCGAGCCCCAGACCTGCCACAAACCACAGATCCAACACAATATTGATCACGGTCGCGATCAGGAGATAGACAAGTGCCGAGAACGAATCGCCGAGTCCGCGGAGCACGCCTCCCAGAATATTATAATAGGCTACTCCGGCGATGCCGAGAAAGAGTACCGTCAGGTAGGATGTGCACCAGTCCAGAATGCTCTCCGGCGTGTTTAAAAGCTCCAGAAGCGGTCGAACGATGAACGAACCGGTAATCATAATAATGACTGATGCAATGGCAGTCAACGTAATGCAGCAGCCGATCGTGGAGGAAAGCTGTTCCCTGTCTTTCGCACCGAAATACTGCGATACCATGACGCTGGTTCCCACAGAGATGCCGATAAAAAGCACAAGCAGCAGATTGAAGATCGGGCTGGAGCTTCCCACGGCTGCCAGCGCGTTGTCACCGACGAATTTCCCGACCACGATGCTGTCCACCGTGTTGTACAGCTGCTGCGCAATATTACCGATAATCATCGGGATCGTGAACAGCGCGATATTTTTCCATGGCGCCCCCACTGTCATGTCGACCGGTGAAAATAGTTTTTTGAAAGAATTCATAAGTTTCCCCCTTATCCTGTGTCGTGCGTTCTATTCTACCATGATGCCGGCTGAAAGACAAGCGGCATCGACGGTCCGAGAAAAGAACGTTGAAACAGTCAGAAAACCGGACCCCCGCGAGCCGTAAAACCCGCGAAGATCCGGCAATGCGCCGTTTCATATGGCTTATTTGGTTTACATGAGCGGTGCAAACAGTCTCAGGATACACTGCCAGGTTCTGACTGCGGCGGAACGTCCGCTTCTGTATTGCTCCGTCACCTCCCGGCATACCGGGAACAGATCATCGAACGCTTTTTTCATATCCTGCACCGCCCGGCACCCGGTGAAAAAGACGCCGTTTTCAAAATGGAGGTACAGACTCCTGTAATCCATATTGATGGTTCCGCAGACTGCGGTCTCCCCATCACAGACACACTGTTTCGCATGCAGAAATCCCGGCGTGTACTCGTAGATGCGCACGCCGTCCCGTACCAGTCCGGCGTAGTAGGACCTGGTCACCTTGTAGACCAGTTTTTTATCCGGAATACCCGGGGTTACGATCCGCACGTCCACCCCGCGCTTGGCTGCAAGCCCGAGCTCCCGCTGGAACTCGTCGCTGATGATCAGGTACGGAGTCGTAAAGTATGCGTATTTCGTGGCGCTTTTTACCATGTTCATATACACATTTTCTCCCACCGGTTCCCCGTCCAGCGGGCTGTCTCCGTACGGCTGTACGAAGCCGTTCTCCGAAGACTCGTAGGTAATCTTTTTCAGATATTTTCCCCAGTCCTGATCCGTATGTTTGATGGCATTCCACAATTCCAGGAACATAACGGTCAGATTTCGCACGGCTTCGCCTTCCAGCCGGACGCCCGTATCTTTCCACTGACCGTACGGATGGGTCAGGTTGAAATACTCGTCTGCCAGATTATATCCACCCGTAAATCCCACTTTGCCGTCGATGACCGTGATTTTTCTGTGATCGCGGTTGTTCATGAACACATGCAGCAGAGGAATCAGCGGATTGAACACGCGGCACCGGATCCCGTCCGCCTCCATTCTCCGGATAAACTCAGGGCTGATAAAGCCGACGCTTCCCACATCATCGTAGAACACGCGGACCTCCACGCCTTCCTTTGCCTTCGCGGCAAGGATTTCCCGGATCCCGTCAAAGGCTGTGCTGTCCTCGATGGCATGATACTCCATGAAAATAAAATGTTCCGCCTTTGCAAGAGCTTCCTTCTGAGCCGCAAGTCCCAGCTCCGCTTCCGGATAGTAGGTGATATCCGTATTCCGGCAGACCGGATATCGCCCGTATTTCCAGATATACCGCGCCTGATTGGCGACCGCCGGATTCTTCTGTTCGAGATCCTCAAGGACCGCATCATCCTGCACCAGACTGCCGGGGAACTCGTCCGCCAGCTCCTGATACCGCTTCTTTATAACCGCATTTACCCCGGAATATCCCACCAGAAGGTAAAGACTGAGGCCCAGGATCGGGAATGCCAGGATCAGCATGATCCAGGGCATTTTAAATGCGGAATTCCCATTGCTGCCGTAAATTTTCAGCACGACGATCAATGCCGCGACACTTGACAATACGGAAATCACCGCAGAGTATTTGTTCAGTCTCAGAATCAGCAGAAGGATCCAGGCGACCTGGAACAATACAGAGACGATCACAAAGGCCATCCGGCCCACACTGTTCTTCACCGACGTTTTATCTTCCGCACGCACACCTTACACCTCCGCTTTATAATCCGGAACGACCGCACAGCCGATTCCGAGAGCGCCAGGACCCACATGGCAGGAAACGCCAAGAGAGAGCGGATCGCTCAGCACAGACATTCCCGGAAATGCCTCTTCGATCTCCTTTACCCATTCCGCACTTTCTTCCGGAGAGGCGCTGGATGCAGCAAGAATATGGATCTTTCCGGCTTCCGCAGCATCTGCAAACCGTTCATACACTTCCTTCTGCATCGCCTCGATCATGGTCTTTCTCGCTTTCAGGAAACCGTGACATTTTTTAAAGGAGTCCAGCTTCCCCGTCTGGAGTCTCAGCACCGGTTTAATATTAAAAACGGCTCCCAACGCTGCCGCCGCCGGTGTGATCCTGCCGCCTTTTTTTAACTATTCCAGCGTCGGGACGCCGATATAGATCATCATGCGCTCCTTCCCCGATTCCAGAAGCCTTTTGATCTGCTCTGCCGAATATCCTTTTTCGATGAGCCCGATCGTGTCCAGAATCAGCTGATGAAGAGGTGACGCCACCTGTCCGTGATCCACCACGAACACTCTTCCCGCGTATTTTTCATCCTGTGCCATGGCCATTGCCGTTTCGAAAGAACCGCTGAGTCCGCTGCTGAGCGGCATATAGAGGACCTGTTCGTATTCTTCCAGTGCCTGATCCCATAAGCCCATCACATCCGTCGGGGACGGCTGGGACGTTGAAATGGACGCACCGCTTTCCAGCCTCTCAAAAAAAGTGTCTCTCGTAAGATCCACGCCCTCATAGAAGCATTCCCCATCAATATAAAATGGCATCGGCAAAACGCGGATCCCGAGCAGCTTTGCCTCCTCCTGGCTGATGCTGGAATGGCTGTCCGTAATAATTCCTGTAGCTTTCATATAATTTTCAATACCCCTGTTTGACAAAATTCATTCATGTGTGTTACATTGATTTTACTGCATTTACAACTGTAACATCACAAGACAAAAATCGCAAGCATTCGTCTGTCGGGCTGAACAGATTCTTCGGTTTTTGTAACGGAGGAAATGATGATGGAACCAAATCAGACCAGAACAAAAAACGGCCAGAACGGCCGGGAAGTATTACGAATGTCAAATAAAGAATCCAATCGGATCACAAGGGAATGTCTCCGTACGGCGCTCATCGCCCTCATGGGCCAGAAGCCCTTTGATAAGATCAGCGTTTCCGAGATTGTCCGCCGGTCCGGTGTGTCCAGAACTGCCTTTTACCGGAACTACTCCACCAAGGAGGATATCCTGAACGAAGCCTGCAATGCCTTTCTCGACAGCATCGCCGCCTCGTTTTCCGGTTCCCGTTTCAGGAATGACCGAAGGGGCTGGTATCATGATTACTTTCAGGATATCCGGGAGCATGCCGATACCTTCCGCCTTCTCCTTCAGGCACACATGGTAAACACCCCTGTGTTTTCCTCGTTATCAGTCAACAGAAAACTGAATCCGCCGGCCGAAAGCGCTTCTCCGTACGAATTTCTCGCGTGGGAGGGCGCCCTCTCTTCCGTGACGGTCCACTGGTTTCAGAATGGAATGAAGGAATCCGACGATTTCATGGCGGATTTCTGTGTCAGCCGTCTGCCTGTGCCCGGAAATACCGGGGAATACCGGGAAAGCGATCCCGGTTCTAGACTCTGAGCATCCGGTATCCGACTCCGATGTGTGTCTGGATAAACTGCGGAGAATCCGGTGAGGATTCCAGTTTTTTGCGAAGACTTGCCATGAAGACACGTAGTGAAGCAACATCGTTGTCCCAGCTGCTTCCCCAGATCTTCTGTGTGATAAACGTGTGCGTCAGAACCTTTCCGACATTTCTGGAGAGCAGGCACAAAAGCTTGTACTCGATCGGCGTCAGGTGAAGCTCCTCATCGGACAGGTACGCGCACCCAGCCGCATAATCGATCTTCAGATTTCCGTTCTCAAACACAGATGAGCAATTCTGCTGGTTCTGGGATGCCGCCAGTCTCCTCTGAGTCACCCTGAGCCTCGCCAGAAGCTCCTCCACAGAAAACGGCTTCGTGATATAGTCATCGGCTCCCGCATCCAACGCGTCGATCTTATCCGTATCCTCACTTCGCGCGCTGATCACAATGATCGGAAGATTGGACCAGGTGCGGATCTTGCGAATCACCTCCACCCCGTCCATATCCGGAAGTCCCAGATCCAGAAGCATCACATCAGGATTGTGGGAGGACGCCTCCAGAATCGCCTGATTTCCGTTAGGCGCCGTCAGGTAACTGTAATCATGTGCCTTTAATGTTGTTGTAATCAGGCTGCGGACCGGCGCATCGTCTTCCACAACCAGAATCTGCATTTTATTATTCATGTATTTTTATCTCCTCTGCCGGCAGGGTAAACGTGAATCTGGTTCCGTGGGGTTCCCGACCGGCTGCAGTGATCTCCCCGCCGTGGGCCGTTACGATCGCCTTGCACAATGCCAGACCAAGCCCGAGGCTCCGTCTGCTGTCCGAGGTGGGATTATTTCCACTGTAGAACAAATCAAAAATATGCGGCATGTCCTCCGGTGAGATTCCGGGGCCGTCGTCTTCCACGGAAACAGAAATAAACGATCCTGTCTTCTCCGCGCGGACTACGATTTCCGAGCCTTCCGGCGTATATTTGATCGCGTTATCTACCAGGTTGATCACAACCTGTACCATCAGTCTTGCGTCCATCTTTGCCATCAGGAGGCCCTCGCCCATTTCTGTCATGATCCTGTGTTCCGTTTTTCTGCGGTTCACATGCTGCAGTGCCTCCGTGATCACTTCATCCATCAGTTCCGAGGAAGTTCTGAGACTGATCCGTCCCTCCTCGAACCGTGTGACCGACAGCAGGTTCTCCACCAGGCTGATCAGCCATGCCGAATCCTCACAGATGTCCGAATAGATCTTTTTTTTCGTCTCTTCATCGAACGTCTCTCCCCGTTCCAAAAGGTTGCTGGCATTTCCGGAAATGGATGTTAACGGTGTTCTGAGATCATGGGAGATCACCCTCAGGATATTGGACCGCAGCTGCTCATTTTTGGCCATTATAGCTGCCTCCTCTTTTCCCCGCGCGTTTTTGTCATTTTCCAGTGCCAACGCGCACTCGCCGAGGATCGATAACAGGATTCCGTTTTCGAACGAATCCATGGACCGCTCCTTCACCGCGATCCCCACGACCCCGTATACATTGTCCCCCACGCGGACTGCCAGATACAGGCATCTGGCCCCCGACAGAGTCTCTGTCGTCGCTCCCGCGTGCTTGTTGTTCTTGAATACCCATTCTGCCACTGACCGCTCTTCTTCCGTCAGATACAGCTTTTTATCCTGATTTTCCGGAGCTGCCGGAAATACCTTTGCCTCCCCGAGCGCACCGTTTTCCGACTGATACGCCACCACATCACGTCCCAGAAGTTTTACAAGCTGCCCTGCCGTAACGCTCAGGATCTCGCCGCTCCCTCTGACTTTTCCGAGAAGCTGGTCCGTATCGAACAGGATCTTCGTCCGGTATGCCGTCTGAGCCGACTGCCTCGCATGGCTCTTTAATCCGGCGGCCAGGGATCCCGTTATGAGCGCCGCCAGGAACATAATGAAGAAAGTCACCGGATAGCTGATATCGTAAGCAAACAGGGAATATTTCGGTTCCGTAAAGAGGAAGTTGTACACGATCACGCTGGCCATGGACGAGAGAAGGCAGTAAAGCCGGTTTGTCGTCACCACCGAGACGATCAGGACACTCAGGATATACACGGTAATGATATTGGCTTCCGTAAATCCCAGTTTTTCAAACAAAAGGCCGATCCCGCTGGCCGCTGCCAGGGCAAGAACAAGCTTCAGGATGTCCTGCAGTCCGAGCGCAGGAAATCCGGGAGTCTTCTTTTCTCTGTAGACTCCCGCTCCCGGCTGGTCCGGAATAATATGAATATCGACCCCGGGGGCGTAGGTGATCAGTCTCTCCGTGAGGCTCTGTTTTCCGGGAAAGCTTCTGGCAGCCGCGGTACTTCTTCCGATCACGATACGTGTGATTCCGGAGAGTCTCGCAAACTCTGCGATCTGGTAAGAAATATCCTCCCCGTAAACGGTCTCCACAGTCGCTCCCAACTGTCTCGCAAGGCGGGTATTAAATTCCAGTCTTCTCCTGTCGTCCTCCCCCACATGGGAAAACTCCGGCGTCTCCACAAAAAGCGCCGTAAAGGATCCCCGGAATGCCTGCGCCATTCTGGCAGCGGTCCGAATGATCGTTTTGTTCGACGGCGACGAAGAAAGGCAGACCAGAATATGCTCCTTCGTGTAGGGCTCCCCCGCCGTTTTCTGATCTCCCTCGCCTGCCAGACGATTCAGGCGGTCCGCATACCGGCGCATGGCGATCTTTCGCAGAGCCCGCAGATTGGTCACTGTAAAATAGCCGTCGAAGACCAGATTGGCCCGGTCACCCTCATAGATCCCGCCGGAATTCAGCCGCTCGATCAGTTCCCGCGGCTCCATATCCACGAACTCCACCTGGTCCGCATCATCGAACACAGAATCCGGGATCCGCTCCTGCTCCTGAATGCCGGCAGCTTCCTCCACGATATCGTTCAGGCTCTCAATGTTTTGAACATTCAGTGTGGCGTATACATCGATTCCAGCCTGGAGAAGTTCCTCCACATCCTGATATCGCTTGTTATGTCTGCAGCCGTCCACATTGGTGTGCGCCAGATCATCCACGACCACCAGATCCGGCTTCCGCTTTAGTGTCAGATCCAGATTAAACTCCCGGACCGGCTCCCAGCCTCCGGGAAGCTCCAGAAAAGGGATTCTGGGAAGTCCGGAAAGAAGCTCAGCTGTCTGCTTTCTTCCCCAGGTTTCCGCGAAACCGACAGCCACATCTGTTCCCTGTTCCATGGCATAACGGGCATCGCGCAGCATCCTGCAGGTTTTTCCGGTCCCCGCCGCATAACTGAAATAGATTTTAAGATGACCCCGCCTGTGTTCTCCCACTTCTGTTCCTCCGACAATTTCGCTTCCTACCGGATTGCTCCGTACTGCATATACCCGCAATCCTCCATATCATTCATTATACCACAGATTTACGTTTTTTGTCTCGCATCAGATATGGAAGCACCTCTGAATGTCCTTATTTTTGCCGAGCACCAGAAGATTTTCGTCCTCTCTGAGGACCAGCGACGGAGTGATATCCATATTCACTTTGCCGTTTTTCTTAACAGCCATGATGTTGATGTTGTGCTTTTTCCGGATATCAAGCTGACCGATGGATTTTCCGCACCACTCCGGCGGCATGGAGATCTCGAAGATCGCATAATCTCCGTCCAGCTCGATGTAATCAAGGATATGATCGGAGCTGTACCGGATCGCCGTCCATGAGGCCAGCTGCTTTTCCGGATAAACGACCTCGTCCGCTCCGTTTTTTAAAAGAAATCGGGCGTGGACATCCCTTGCCGCTCTCGACACGACAAATCTCGCTCCCAGATCCTTGAGCAGTGACGTGGTCTCCAGGGAGGCCTGGAAATCATCTCCGATCGTCACGATACACACGTCAAAATTACGGACGCCGAGAGAAGAAAGGAATTCCTCCTCCGTACTGTCACCGATCTGGGCGCTGGTCACATAGGGAAGTACCGCATCGACACAGGCCTCCTTTCTGTCCACCGCCATGACCTGATGGCCGAGTTCATTTAATTTTATGGCTACATGGCGTCCGAATCTTCCAAGTCCAATCAGCAAAATTGATTTCATATTGTCCTCCTGCGTAAATGATTCCGGTCCGGTATTAACCGACCGTAATTTTCTCCTGCGGATATCTGGAGCTTCCGTTTCTGGTCTCGGAAACGGCCGCAAAAATAATCGTCAGGCCGCCTACGCGCCCAAAAAACATCAGGATGATCAGGATCAGTCTGGAAATCACGCCGAGGCCCGGCGTAATGCCAAGTGTCAGCCCGACGGTTCCGATGGCGGAGGCCGTCTCAAACAGACATTCACCGAGAGGCAGGCTCTCGATACGGCTGATGATCAGTCCGCCTGTCAGGAACAGTGTCAGATACATTAAAAGAATTGCAGCCGCATTTCGAACTGCCTCCTCCTGGATCCTGCGTCCGAAGAAATGGGCATTCTCTCTTCTTCGGAAAACAGCCGCCGCGGAAGCCGCCAGCACAGCGATCGTCGTTGTCTTCATACCTCCTGCCGTGGATCCCGGTGATCCGCCGACAAGCATCAAAAGAATCATGACAGCAATTCCCTGTTCGCTGATCTTTGTGAGATCCGCTGTGTTAAATCCTGCTGTACGCGGGGTAACGGACTGAAACATCGAACACAGGATCCTCTCTTTTGCCTCCAGCCCGGAAAACTCCCAGAAATAAAAATATACAGCGGGAATTATGAGAAGCAGTCCCGTCACAGTGAGGATCACCTTCGTCTGCATCCGATATCGTTTAAAATGATTCTTTTTGATCATAACGTCTTCCCAGGTGAGAAATCCGATTCCTCCGATTATGATGAGGAGCATGATTGTCACATTTACAATCACATTATCCGAGAATGATGTCAGAGACGAATACCGGGACCGGACACCCATCAAATCAAATCCCGCATTACAGAACGCGGAAACTGAATGGAAAATGGCGTACCGGATCCCTCTCAGCACTCCAAAGCGTCTGACAAAAGAGGGTGCAAGAATCAGCGCGCCTGTCACCTCGAAAAACGCAGTCAATTTCAGAATAAAAGCCGTCAGCTTGACGATTCCCCCCACCTGAGGCGCCGCGAGCGCCTCCTGCATGGTGCTTCTCTGCATCAGTCCGATACGTTTTCCGGACAGCATAGTGACAAATGCTGCCATGGTGACAACTCCCATTCCGCCCACCTGGATCAGCAGAAGAATCACAGTCTGTCCGAATACAGACCAGTACGTCGCCGTATCCTGAACCACAAGCCCCGTCACGCAGACAGCAGATGTGGAAGTAAACAACGCTTCCATAAATGTGGCACGTCCGGGCCCCTTAGTGGAACACGGAAGCATGAGAAGAAAACAGCCCAGAAAAATGGCAATTGCAAATCCGGCCATAATAATCTGGGATGAAGAATATTTCCTTTTTCTATTTAAAAACTTTCTGAGTTTGCTTGTGTCATGATCCATCGATCCGGCAGCTCCTTTTTCTCACGTCCCGGCATCTTTCCGATGCCCGCGAATCGGCGCGGGATAATACCTGACGGTATTATCCCATGAGAATCATAAAGTCCGTATAAATAAGTAGGGGTTAGTATTAAGATTGTATAAAGATTCTTTTGGGGCCTTTCGGACCCTTCCGGTATCCTATGCAGAAAAAGTCCTGTGCGGATACCGAAATTCAAGAAGAAATTCTGTTTTTTGCTGCCGCTCCTATTTTATGTCGACCAAAAAGTATCCATACATAAGAAAGTGCCGCCAGGATACCCGCTTTTCAAATAAAAAGCAACTAACTTCAGTAATTCAAGTATCCAATTTGCGCGTTTTATCGCCTGAGATACTTTCAGGCCGATTTTCACGCTTTTTTCATGCCAGATCGGGCTGTTTTGCGGTATTTGAACGTTGCACGGGTATCTCAGGTACGAAAAGAATCCTAGATACCCGCCAAAAAAGTAAAGGGCCGTCGCAACGAAAGCGGCAGCCCTGAACTTTTGACTCTGGCATCAATATTTTATTTGTAATTTACAATCTTGCCGAAATCAGCCTTTAAGGAAGCGCCTCCAACCAGGCCGCCGTCGATGTCTGCCTGTGCAAACAACTCAGCAGCATTGCCTGCGTTTACGGAACCGCCGTACTGGATGCGGATTGCTTCCGCGGTTGCCTCGTCGTATACTTCCTTTACACATGCACGGATCGCTGCGCATACTTCCTCAGCCTGCTCTGTGGTGGCAGTCTTTCCGGTTCCGATCGCCCAGATCGGCTCATATGCGATCACAGCTGTCTTAGCCTGATCCGCAGTTACGTTCTGGAGTGCGATCTTCACCTGCTTTCTGATCCAGTCGATGGTGATTCCCTGCTCTCTCTGAGTCAGAGTCTCGCCGCAGCAGATGATCGGGGTAAGGCCATGTTCAAATGCCTTAAGTACCTTCTTATTCACAGTCTCATCGGTCTCTGCGAAATACTCTCTTCTCTCGGAATGTCCGATGATCACATATTTTACGCCTGCATCTGTCAGCATGTTCGGGGAGATCTCGCCGGTGTAGGCGCCCTTCTCTTCGAAGTACATGTTCTCAGCTCCGACTTCAATGTTGGTACCTTTGCATGCCTCTACAACAGGGATAATGTCAATGGCCGGTACGCAGAATACAACGTCTGCCTCATCGGTCACAACCAGCGGTTTTAATGTCTCCACAAGAGCAACTGCCTCTGAAGGAGTCATGTTCATTTTCCAGTTGCCTGCGATAATCTTTCTTCTTGCCATGATATCTGTTTATCCTCCTATATACAAAACGCTCTTCCTTCGCCTTCTGGAACGGAAGGGTCGGGAACGGCCTCGCACTAAGCTCCTCCTTCGCCTTCGGCTCGGACTCGCCAAGTTGCTTTCGGCCTATTTATCGTCGGCTGCCATTACGCCCGGAAGTTCTTTGCCCTCAAGGAATTCCAGGGAAGCTCCGCCGCCGGTGGAGATGTGGCTCATCTTGTCGCCGAAACCGAGCTGGTTGACAGCCGCTGCGGAATCTCCGCCGCCGATGATCGTCGTGGCCTCTGTCTCAGCCAGGGCCTTTGCAACTGCAATCGTACCTGCTGCCAGTGTCGGGTTCTCGAATACGCCCATCGGGCCGTTCCATACAACGGTCTTTGCACTCTGAACCGCATCTGCGTAAAGCTTGCAGGTCTCCGGTCCGATATCCACACCTTCCTTGTCAGACGGAATCGCATCTACGGAAACATAGGAAACCTCAACCGGTGCATCGATCGGGTTCGGGAATTCTTTGATCACGGTCGTATCGATCGGGAGGAGCAGTTTCTTTCCGAGCTTCTCGGCCTTATCCATCATTTCCTTGCAGTAGTCGATCTTTGTGTCGTCACAGAGAGAATTTCCGATCTCCTTGCCCTGTGCCTTTAAGAAGGTGTAAGCCATGCCTCCGCCGATGATCAGTGTATCGCACTTTTCAAGCAGGTTGGAGATTACGTTTAATTTGTCAGCAACCTTTGCACCGCCGAGGATCGCAACGAACGGTCTTACCGGATTCTCAACAGCATTGCCGAGGAATGCGATCTCCTTCTCCATTAAATAGCCAACCACATTGGAGCCGCCCTTTGCGGAGATGAATTTGGTAACGCCTTCTACGGATGCGTGAGCTCTGTGGGAGGAGCCGAATGCGTCGCATACATAATCGTCAGCCAGGTCAGCCAGTTCTTTAGAGAACTCCTCGCCGTTCTTTGTTTCTTCCTTGCCGCGGAAACGGGTATTCTGAAGCAGAACCACATCTCCTTCCTGCATTGCATTTACGGCTGCAGTAGCCGCCTCGCCGGTTACATTGTAATCCGCTACGAACACAACTTCCTTTCCGAGCTTTTCGGAAAGCCTCTTTGCTACAGGCGCCAGAGATTCTCCCTCGTTCGGGCCGTTTTTCACTTTTCCGAGATGAGAGCAGAGGATTACCTTTCCACCGTCGTTGATCAGCTTCTTGATGGTCGGAAGAGCCGCAACGATACGGGTCTCATCTGTGATCTCACCGTTTTTGAGCGGCACATTGAAATCGCAGCGAACCAGAACTCTCTTGCCCTTTACATTGATATCATCGATTGTTTTCTTATTTAAAGACATATCTGTTTCCTCCTGAAAATAAAGAGGTCCGGCCCTCTTCAGACCGGACCCCTGTTTGAGTCTATCGCCGGAAGCCGAAACTTAGACGTTTAACAGCTTACCGAAATGTTTGATTGTACGAACCATCTGGCTTGTGTAGGAGTTCTCGTTGTCGTACCAGGAAACTACCTGAACCTCAGCTGTGTTCTCATCGATCGGAAGAACCATTGTCTGAGTTGCATCGAACAGGGAACCGAACTTCATGCCGATGATATCGCTGGATACGATCTCATCTGTGTTGTAGCCAAAGGACTCGTTGGAAGCTGCCTTCATTGCTGCGTTGATGGATTCCTTTGTCGGCTGGCCCTTAACAACTGCTGTTAAGATTGTTGTGGAACCGGTCGGGGTCGGAACACGCTGTGCGGAACCGATTAACTTGCCGTTTAAC
>JALEWG010000177.1 GCA_022788065.1 Lachnospiraceae bacterium
GGCTGGAATTCTGCCTGAAGAAGAATTTTCTGTACAGGGAGGTCCGGATGCTGCAAACGTTCCAGAAGCTGTTTGCCGGCGGCTCGTCCGAGCTGTACGACCGGCTGCTGGATCAGGTTCATATGCTGGAGTCCGTATTGGGCCTGCTCACTGTCCTTGTAACCGACCAGTTCAAGATACTGGCGGCCCTGACGGCTTTTCTGACTTAAAAGCATAATCGCCTCGATTGCCATAATGTTATTTGAAATAATGAGGGCTGTACAGCCGCTTGCGAGAAGTCTGTCCAGATTCTCTGCCACAAGTGCGGTCATGGTTGTACCGACACAGACAAGGGAATCGGAATCAAGCGAATGCTTTTCCATAGCTGCCCGGTAAGCCTCCAGACGTTCGGCTGTTGTGGAAATACGCGGAAGACCCGTAATATATCCGATCTTCGTATGACCTTTTCGGATCAGGTATTCCACGCTGCTGTAAACAGCCTGATAATTGTCAACGATCACGGTGTCGTACGGCGCTCCCGGGAGACTGCGGTCCACCAGAATCACGGGAAGATCCTTGGGAATTACATTGGCGAGCTCGGAATAACTTTCCAGAGTGGATGCCAGGATAATTCCATCCACCAGGCCGCTGGCCAGAAGACGGAGATTATCAAGTTCCCTCTCTTTCGTCTCCTTGGTGTTAATAACCATCAACCGGAACCCTTCCCTGGAAATGACATTTTCAATCTCTTCAATCAGAGTTGCGAAGAACGCATTGGAAATATCAGGTACAACAAACGCGATCAGGTTTCTTTTGCCGGTTTTGAAACTGCGGGCTGTAGCATTGGGACAGTAATGAAGCTCCTCAATGCTCTTTAAAACAAGCTCCCTCGTTTCTTCTTTTACAAAACGTGTATTGTTGATAACGTGGCTGACTGTGGCGGTGGATACACCGGCATGTCTGGCTACTTCACGGATACTGACTTTTGCCATGAATGCTCCTTACATCTTACCTGCTTGCGTAACGTTTACGTAAATAACAGACAACTTATTAAACGTTTAACTAAATATTATCATCGACCAATTCATTTGTCAAGAGAGAAAATCCAAAGAACTGAATGTAAAAAGTGCATAAAAATTTACAAATAATTTCAGATATTTGTCATAATTGACAATAGAAGACTACGATGGTTTCATTGAAACAGATGATAAGTAAACGTTTACGCAAACGATTTATAAAACGTTTACAGGTGTTTATCAACATGCCAATCGGCAGAGACGAAAAAGGAGGATACTATGAGAAAAAACATGAAGCAGATGTTTGCCGGTGTTCTGGCAGCGACAATGATGTTGTCACTGACTGCATGTGGCGGATCTTCGACGGCAACCACAACAGCGGCGGCAGGAAGTGCAGCTTCCACAACGGCAGCAGGTACTGAGACGAAAGCGGCGGCCCAGGCGGCTCCGGCAGCAGATCAGGAAAAAGTGGTTAAAATTGCGTATACTTCTGATCCGGGTTCCCTCGGAACCTTTGATGAGGGATCTTCCAGCGGACGTTGGACGGTACTTGCCTATACATATGAGAATCTTCTTTATATGGGCAGCGATGGACAGTATTACGGAATCCTTGCGAAGGACTGGAAGAGAAATGAAGAAGAGTCCACACCGACCAATGTAGTGTGGGATGTTGAAATTTATGACTACATTAAAGATACAGCAGGCAACAACATTACAGCTGATGACGTTGTGTTCAGCTTTAATGAATGTCTTGAGAACGGTAAAGGAAACCAGCATACAGCTCTGACAGGAGCACTTGTTTCCATCGAAAAGACCGGTGATTACAGTGTTAAGATCACCTGCAACAGTGAAGCCGCAGGTGAGATCGAGAATATGATGCAGCAGGTTATGATCGTATCTGAGAAGGCTTATAAGGAAAGCGGCGACTGCATGAGAAGCATGCCGATCGCAACCGGTCCTTATAAAGTTGATGAATGGGTAACCGGTTCTTCCCTGAAGCTTGTTAAGAATGAAGATTACTGGCAGAAAGAGGAGTTGCGTGTGGAAAGCCAGATGCAGAACGTGGATAGAATCGAGTACTATTTCGTAACCGAGTCCTCCCAGATTGCAATCGGTCTTGAGACAGGTCTTTACGATGTTGCGACTTCTCTGAACTACACAAACGCGAGCCGTTTCATGGAAGGCGGAGAGAGTTCTGCGAACTTCACAGTAAAAGAAGAGCGTGACAAATATATCCAGCAGATGTGGGTAAACCGTTCCGCGGAGCTCCGTTCCTTCAGAAGAACACGATCGATACCACGGGAGCGGGGGATACCTTTACCGGCTGTATCTTAAGCGCAATTCTGGATGAGGGCGGAATTGACAGCCTGACAGAAGAAAAGCTGAAACAGATGCTGATTTTTGC
>JALEWG010000178.1 GCA_022788065.1 Lachnospiraceae bacterium
AGCTCCGTTCCTTCAGAAGAACACGATCGATACCACGGGAGCGGGGGATACCTTTACCGGCTGTATCTTAAGCGCAATTCTGGATGAGGGCGGAATTGACAGCCTGACAGAAGAAAAGCTGAAACAGATGCTGATTTTTGCCAATGCCGGAGCCTCCCTGGTAACAACAAAACGAGGGGCATTAAGAGTTATGCCGGAAAAAGAAGAAATTTTGAGTTTAATCGCAAGAGCTTCACAGGAGTGATAAAAAAGCCTGCGCCGGATCTAAAGTAACCGGCTGCAGGCTTTTATCAAATGGTTTTTAAACAGGACGATTTCCGGCGATGCTGCCCGGTCTCGGAGGCAGATGAAATTCAGGCTCATGCAGGTGGAGGGTTCTAACGGGATAGCGCAGACGCCGAAATAGGAGGCGAAGGAGCGCGGTCCTACGGTGATGCCCTTGCCGCTTCGGACCAGATCCATGACCGTGTTGATACCGTCCGAGCGGTACAGCTTGCCGAGAGAGATCCCGTATTCCCGGCAGATCTGTCTGAGAGAACGGTCCTCCATGGAGTTCTCCAGTCCGGTGATGAAAGTGCTGCCCTGAAGATCGGAGTAGGACAGTGTATGACAGGAGGCATACCGGGAGTCCGGGGAGACCAGAACGCACTGCTCTTCGGAAATCAGCTCGCAGGAAAAGAATTTCCGGAGATCCGGAAGGAGCGGGTCGGGGGGAAGGCGGTCAAGAGCAATATCCAGGGCTCCGTTCTGGAGCGCAGTGAGGAAATCGGCTCCGGCTTCGGTAAGAAAGGTGGCTTCAATTTCCGGGTGACCGTCGAAAAAGGCGACAATATCGTCGAAGAGCCTGTTGGAGTAGATCCGCGTGCTGACGGCAATCCGCAAATGTCCCCGGGTCTTGTTGCGGCACAGTGCCGCATTCTTAAGAAGTTTGTTCCAGGCGTCTTCCACATCGAGTGCATCCCGCAAAAAGGCTTCGCCCTCAGGAGTAATGGATACACCCTGGGCTTTGCGGAGAAACAGCGAAAAGCCCAGCTCCTGTTCCAGCTTCCGAATCTGCAGAGACAGTGCGGGCTGCGAGAGAAACAGGCTCTCGGCTGCTTTCGAAAAGTTTTTATATCGCGCCACGGTCAGCGCATACTGAATCTGTACAATGTTCATGGACATACTCCTGATCAGGTATTTGTGTTGCTTATAGCTCTATTGTATATAACTATTTCCAATTTCGCAAGGAATTTCATAAAATGATGATACCCGGGTCAAAGGGTCCAAAAACCGACGAAAACTTGCCTGCGGGAGAGGAGAAAGAAAACATGGAAAAGGAAAAGGTAATATTAAACCTGAAGATCATAATCGGTACACTGATTATTGCGGCATCGATTCACTTCTTCCTGGTGCCGAATCACATTGTCGCGGGGAGTATCACGGGGCTTGCCATGGTGCTGGTGAAATTTATTCCGATCCCGGTTTCAGCCATGACCTTTATTCTGAACATGATCTGTCTGGTGATTGCGTTCCTGTTTATCGGAAAAGAGTTCGGAATGAAAATTATCTTTATCTCCGTGCTGCTTCCGGCGCTCATGTATGTATTTGAAGTGCTGTTTCCGAATACGGTGTCGCCGACCGGGGATCTGGCACTGGATGCAGTTTGTCTGGTTATGACAATAGCGCTGGGACAGGCAATCCTGTTTCAGGCAAATGCCGCCTCCGGAGGACTGGATATCATAGCGAAGGTTATGAACAAGTATCTTCACATGGATCTGGGGGAAGCCTTAATTATATCGGGTATGGCAACCGTATTCAGCTCGCTGTTTGCCTATGATCTGCAGACGGTTGTAATCGGAGGACTGGTGACGTATTTCTGCGGCGTGGTTCTGGATGGGTATATTGACAGTTTTGCAAGAAAAAAGAGGGTCTGCATCCTCTCGGATCACTATGAGCAGATCCAGCAGTTTATCATGTATGATTTGAACCGAGGAGTGACGTTATACAGCGCAAAGGGCGGATATGACGGGAAGGAACGCCAGGAACTGGTGGTGATCCTGACGAAAAAAGAGTACGGGAGACTGATGGATTATATGGAAAAGGAAGACCCGAAGGCATTTGTGACGATTTCAGATGTCAACCGCGTTGTTGGAAGCTGGAACCCTGCGAATAAAAGTTATTTTTGATTGACGGGCACCCTCCGGCGCACTACAATAAAATCTGGAAAAGGTTTGATTGTACCAGATGGGCTGGGAAAATTCAGGGGGTATCAACATGAAAGTAACAGCAGTATATTTTTCCCCGACGGGGAACACAAAAAAGAGTGTGGAAGCAATGGCTGCCGCAGTGGCGGGAGAGGAGAAGTACGAAATTCTGGATCTGACGCCTGCGGACTGCCGGAATGTGGTGCACGAGTTTGGTGCGGATGAATTTGTGATATTCGGAATGCCGGTGTATGCGGGCAGGATTCCGGCGGTAGCTGCTCCGAGGCTTGACGGTTTAACAGGACACGGTACGCCGTGTATTCTTGCGGCAACATATGGAAACCGCCATTACGATGACGCGCTTGCGGAAATGGAAGACATTGCGAAAGCGCATGGCTTTGTTGTAAAAGGGGCTGCTGCGCTGGTTGGCCGCCATACATACGGGATGATTCAGGTTGGCCGGCCTGACGAGAAGGATCTCAAAGCCGACGCGGAGTTTGCGAGAAAGGCAGCAGCCGGGGAAGGGATGAAGTCAGTAATTCCGGGAAAACGTCCGTATAAAGACGGGATTCCGGGTGGAAAGTTTAAACCGCTGACAGACCGTACTTGTATTGGCTGCGGGATCTGCCGGAAAGGCTGTCCGGTGGGAGCAATCGGAGAGGACTTTCAGGTGAACCCGGAGGTATGCATCTCCTGCTTCCGGTGTATCCGAAACTGTCCGGTCCATGCGAAAAATATGGATGTGGAAGTCTATCTGGCGTTTGCGGAGAAATTTACAGAGGAACTGTCAAAGAGACGGGAAAACGAATATTTCCTGTAGAAAGAAAACAGGGGAGCATGGGTTTTCCTTATTGACAAATCAGTTTAAATACGATATCCTTTAACACGTAGCTTCACAATCCGGTACCATTAAAACCGGATTGTGAAGAAGATTTTATCATGCGCGGATGTGGCGGAATTGGCAGACGCACCAGCCTTAGGAGCTGGCGGGCAACCGTGGGGGTTCAAGTCCCTTCATCCGCATGGGAAAATCGCTGTATTTTCAGGCTTTTTTGAAAATACAGCGATTTTTTGTATCAGGATCAAAATATTACAATCGTTTGCTTGTCCGGAAGTCTTGTCAAATCCTCCAAAGAAATCATGTAATTTTGTGCAGAATGATGAAAAAACAGGATTTTTATCACGTTGTACATATTTATCTTGACACATAATGACATATAATGATATATTATGATACAGAACATATGCGAAGAAAATGCGGGAAGAATCGGGACCCGCATTTCAGGCATCCCAAGGCACTGCCAGGAAACAAAGAAAAGGGAGGGAGTTTATTGTTTAAGTACATCTGTAAACGAATTTTGTATGCAATCCCGGTATTTCTGGGAATCACATTCGTTATCTACCTGCTGATCAATCTGGCCCCCGGAGGACCGCTTGCCATTATGGCGTCTTCCGGTGAAATGTCCCTGAGCGATCTGGAAGCCCTTAAGATCTCACTCGGTCTGGATAAGCCGATCATTGTCCGATATTTTATATGGCTTGGTGATCTGCTCCGCGGAGATCTCGGTATTTCATACCGCACTTCTCAGGAGGTAAGTCTGATGATTGCCCAGAGAATCAAACCGTCATTGATGCTTACAGGCGTCGGTATTGTCGGCGCGATCATTATCGGCGTACCGCTCGGAATCGCTTCCGCGTATAAGCCGGAATCCATCTGGGATAAGCTCAGCACATTCATTGCCTTTATCGGCGCATCAGTACCGAACTTCTTCTTAAGCCTGCTTTTAATTTATGTGCTGGCAGTTAAGCTGAAACTGTTCCCGACAAGCGGTATGTATTCCGCAGGCCAGTCGGAAAATTTTGCAGACCTTCTCCGCCATCTGGCGCTCCCGGCGTTCGTGTGCGGGATCCAGCCGATCGGAAACTATATTAAACAGACCAAATCCAGCGTTCTGGAAGTGCTGAATGAAGAATACATAAAAACGGCACGTTCCAAGGGCCTTACCAATACGGTCATTGTGTTAAAGCACGCATTCCGGAATGCGCTGATTCCGGTTGTTACACAGATCAGCCTGTCGATCCCGTTCCTGATCGGCGGCGCAGTTGTGACAGAGCAGATTTTTGCATGGCCCGGAATCGGAAGTCTTATGATAACAGCGATTACGAGCCGTGACTATCCGGTGATCATGGGTGTTGCCGTACTGATCTGCGTGGTCGTCCTTGTGGCAAACCTGATTCTGGATCTGATTTATGCGGCGCTTGATCCGCGTATTAAATTCAAATAAGGAGGGGCAGGAAAATGAAACAGTTTTTTCAAAATCCGGTTGTGAAGAAATTCGTGCACAACAAAAAAGCAATGTTCGGCCTGGGAATCGTCCTGTTCCTTGTGTGTGCGGTGGTCTTCCTTCCGATGGTCATGCATCTTGATCCCTATACGACAGACAAGCTGGCGGGATTCAATAAGCCGCCGTCCAGAGCACATATATTCGGTACGGACGATGTTGGCCGTGATCTTTTTGCCAGAGTTCTTTACGGCGGAAGGATTTCCCTGTTTGTCGGACTTTCTTCCACAGTGATCTCCGTTATGATCGGTATCCCGTTGGGGCTGATCGCCGGTTACTTCCGCGGACTTCCGGAGTCAATCATCATGCGTACGGCGGACGCGTTTATGTCCTTCCCGTCCATGGTTCTGATCCTGGTTCTGGTTGCGGTGTTCGGTCCGTCCATCCTTACGGTTACCGTAGTGATCGGCGTCCTCGGCTGGACATCCATTGCGAAGCTGATTTATGGAAATGTGCTCTCCATCCGGGAGCGGGAATATATTCAGGCAGCGAAAGCGGTCGGCACGAAGACCATTCCGATTCTGTTCGGTGAGGTGCTCCCCAACGCGATCCCTCCGGTATGGGCAAATATTTCCTTCCGTGTGGCAGGCGCGATCCTGACTGAATCCTCCCTGAGCTTCCTGGGCATGGGCGTCCAGACTCCGGAGGCTTCCTGGGGCAATATTATTTTCGCAGCGCAGAACCTTCTGGTACTGACGGCCAGACCGTGGGTATGGCTGCCGCCGGGAATCTGTATTATTCTGGTTGTTGTAGGTTTCAATTTTATCGGTGAAGGCGTAAGAGCGGCTCTGGATCCGAAAACG
>JALEWG010000217.1 GCA_022788065.1 Lachnospiraceae bacterium
TTTTCCTGCAATGATCTGAACCATAATGATCTCCTCCTTGAATTTATATAATTTGTATATAAAATCATTTTTATATGTTTTGATTATAGACTATTTGCTGAAAAATTGCAACGATTATTTGTCAATTTTAGAAATTATCTCCGTCATATCCCGATACAGCGCATCTCTGCTGTCCGCCTTCATAATTACGGAGGCAAATTCCCGTCCGTCATCGGTCCGGCTGCCCATGATCAGGCAGTAACCGGCTGCCTTCGTCGTTCCTGTCTTTCCGCCAAAAACCATCAGTCCGTCCGGAGTTTCCGTCTTTCCGTTCATGTAATAGTTGCTCACACCCCAGGTCGAACTCTTCGGATTTCCGTTTCCATCCGAATAAAGTGCCGTGTGTGCCAGCGTACCGATCACCGTGCGGAACATATCGTACTTCAGTGCTTCATGGAAGATCAGGTACAGATCGTACGCCGTTGTATAATGGTCCGGCTCCGTGAGCCCATTGGCGTTCGCAAAGTGCGTGGCCGTGGCGCCGATGGAAGCGGCCTCCTCGTTCATCATGGCAACGAAGTTTTCAATGGAGCCTCCGATATGAACGGCGATCGCGTTGGCCGCGTCATTTCCGGACGGTATCATAAGACCGTAAAGAAGATCTTCCAGACTGATCCTGTCTCCCGGTTTTACACCGGCCATGGAGGACCCGGCCTCCGTGATGACGGCGTCGTCAGTCACAGTGACAAGATCCGAAAGCTCCCCGTACTTTAAGGCAAGGATCGCAGTCATGATCTTAGTGGTACTGGCCGGATTCATCCGCGCAAATACATTCTCTTCCAGCAGCGCGGTACCGCCGCTTAAATCGAATACTCCGGCAGCCTCAGCCGTGAGACCGGTATCTGTATTGTTGATTCCAGATGCCACACAGAGGTTTTCGGCAAATCCCGGATAATATACCCCGGTTTCCCCGCCGGAAAAGGCTTCCAGACGTTCTCCAAAGGAATAGGGTTGCTCCACGGCTGTTTTCTTACCACAGCCCGCAAGGCAGAGGGCGGCTGCGAGAAAGCAAAACAGCGCGTGTTTTATTTGTACATTTCCCGCCATTCCAGATCTCCGCGGTCCAGCGCCTTGATTAACAGTTCCGCCGTAGCCAGATTGGTTGCAAGGGGAACATTATGAATATCACAGAGCTTCACTGCCTTATTGACATCCGGCTCATGGGACTTGGGTGACAGCGGATCACGCAGGAAAATTACCAGATCGATATCGTTGTTTTCTATCTGCGCGCCCATCTGCTGTTCTCCGCCCAGGTGACCGGGAAGGAACTTGTGAATATTCAGATTCGTAACTTCTTCGATCAGTTTACCTGTGGTGCCTGTTGCGTATAAGTTATGCTTGCAGAGGATCGGCTTATAGGCAATACAAAAATTCTGCATAAGTTTTTTCTTGGAGTCATGTGCGATCAGTCCAACATTCATAGTATTTTCCTCCTAAAATTCCAGTTTTGCTTGCTGGAGACTGACATTCAGCAGAATGCCCACTCCTATATACAGACTTACCAGAGAACTTACGCCGTAACTGATAAACGGCAGGGGGAGTCCGGTATTGGGGAACACTCCCGTCGCCACCGCGATATTGGTGAACGTCTGGAATCCGACCAGAGCCGCCATTCCGGTGCATAACAGCTTTCCCGAAAGATCCCTCGCTTTTGCTCCTGTCCTCAGACACTCATAAACAAAAATAAGGAACAGCAGCAAAACAATCATACAACCTAAAAATCCAAGTTCTTCCCCTATGACGGAAAAAATAAAATCCGTATGTTCTTCCGATAAGAAATTTCCATTTTTAACAGAGATGGCCGTATCGTTGAATAGGCCTTTTCCATACAGCTGACCGGAGCCGATGGCCATCTTCGAGTTGTCCTGCTGAAGATTCAGATCCGCGTATTTCGATGGATTGACAAATGCGAGGATCCGTTTCACCTGATACGGTTCTAGAAACGGCAGCAGATTCATCTGCGCCAGGAAGATCACCAGACTCAGTGCGGGAATCATAACTGCCAGAGCGCCCAGAATCCATTTATAGCTGATTCCGGCAATAAAAATGAGGCATACGATCACTACCATGATCACAATACTGGTGGAAAGATCCGGCTGGTCCAGGATCAGGAACAGCGGAACAGCGGCAAAAAGCCCCATGGTAATGATCGTAATCGGCTGATTGATCCTCTCCTGATTTTTCTGAAGGAACCAGGAAAAGAAAAGGATCAGGCCGATCTTTACAAATTCAGACGGCTGGAACCTACCGATCACAGGAAGCGTGATCCAGCGTCTGGAGCCGGCACCGGCTCCTCCTAACTGTCCCGCTAAGATGACAGCCAGAAGGATTGCGATGCAGGCCACGTATATGGCTCCGGAAAACCGGAGAACCTGACGATAACTGATCAGTGACAAAACCACCGCGATCATCAGCCCGCCGAACAGGCCGATCAGCTGGCGGTTCAGATAATATCTGTCTCCGGAAACGGCACTGTTGATCACCAAAAGTCCGATCACATTGAGCGCCAGAGCGGAAAACAGAAGACGAAAATTATAGTTTCTGAAATTGTACTCGGAAAGCATTACTGGCAAGTCTCCTTCGTAAGCATGACACGAACCGGCATGCTTACATAAAGCACCGGAAGACGTTCGGATGCCTCCCTGTCCTCCATCTGAGTGATCCTGATCTCAAGCCCGTTCGTGTCGATCTCCATGTATTTTGAAATGGCCTTTATCATGTCGTCTTTGATCATTTCCAGAATCTCCGGGGTGCAGCCGGCCCGGTCGGCAATCAGGACAAACTGAAGACGCTTTTTTGCTATGGTACCGGAATTCTTTTTTGTCAGGATTTCAAGCAGGTTGACCAACTACTGAGCCCTCTTTAAAAGCCCTGTGAATCGTGCGAACAGTCCGCGGCTTTTCTCAAGCTCCATGAGAGGCACTTCCTGACCGAGTACTCTCTTGCATATATTGAGATACGCCTGTCCCGCGAAGGAATTCATTCCCACTAACGGTTCTCCCTGGTTGGTGGAAATCACGATCTCCTCATCATCCGGAATTGCTCCGAGAATGGGGATCCCGAGAATATCTGTCACATCTTCGATGGACATCATATCCCCGCGGCGGACCATATCCATACGGATCCGATTGACGATCAGCTCCGTTTTTGAGATCTCGCTTGCCTCCAGAAGCCCGATGATCCGATCCGCATCGCGGATCGCGGAGACTTCCGGCGTGGTCACCACAAACGCACGGTCAGCGCCTGCGATGGCGTTCTTGAAGCCCTGCTCGATTCCGGCCGGGCAGTCTAAAAGAACGTAATCAAACTCTTCCCTAAGATCGTCCACCAGCTTCATCATCTGGCCCGGAGACACGGAAGACTTGTCCCTGGTCTGTGCGGACGGCAGTAAAAACAGGTTCGGATATCTTTTGTCTTTTATAAGGGCTTGCTTCATACGACAATTCCCCTCCACCACATCCACAAGATTGTAGACGATGCGGTTTTCCAGTCCCATTACCACGTCGAGATTCCTGAGTCCTATGTCTGTATCGATCAGAACGACTTTCTCTCCCAGCATGGCAAGACCGGTTCCGACATTCGCAGAGGTCGTCGTCTTGCCTACACCCCCTTTACCGGATGTAACAACAATGACTTCACTCATAAGAATATCCTCCTGTATTCAGTTGTTTTCGCGTTTTCACGCAGGACCTCCGTTTTTTGGAGTCCCTATCGGTACTATTTTACATGAAAAAGTGAAAATTTTCCAGTATTAAATGAAATTTAATGAACTGAAAAAGTTCTTTTTTATCGGTTCCGAGCAGATACGGCCGTTTTCGACGAGAATCATCATTGGTCCGCGGCCTAAAAGTTTTCCTTTCTCTGCCTTCTGGAAATTCAGATCGGAAATCTTCACCTGACTGGGCGCCATTTCAAATGCCACAATGACCGCGTTCAGATTTCCTGCCGCACCGGCGCTCACGCTGCCTTTAAGAGTACCCAGAACAATGACATTGCCCCGGGCAGTTACCTTTGCGCCCTTTTCCACATCTCCGATGATCACAATGCTGGCCTCAGACTCCAGCAGATCACCGTTTCTTAAGTTTCCCTTGTAAAACTGCCCGGTGCAGGATGAGAGCTCCATCAGCTTTTCATTGAGCGCTTTTTCACACCGCTCAATGCGCTCTGCATCCTTATCGATCAGGCAAAGAATCTCAATCCCGGAATTTTCTGTAATGGTATTGACGATCTGAAACTCTTCTTCTGCCGTAAGCGGTTTTCCTTCCAGAGTAAGCGTCATCTGCGCCGCACCCCAGAATTTTGCCGTTTCCCTGAATTTGGCCTTCACGGCCTCAAGAAGTTCTTCAAAGGAAAGCTCCGGGTCCAGATAAACGGACATACCGGCCTTATTCCCTTTTATTATAACCGCATTTCGCATGAAAAAGCCCCCCTTTTGCCGTTTAATCTCCGATCTCAACGCCGGATACATTCAGTGCACTGTTATTGAGAATGTAATCCAGGTCTGTGTATCCGTAATAATACCGGTAAATATTCTTCGCAGCAGTGGCTGCGTTGGAGGACGAATATCCGTACGGAATATTGACCGTCACTGCGATCTCCGGATCGTCATACGGCGCAAAGGACACGAACTGTGCGTGATTGACCTTATGGCCGTTTTTTACTTCCTCAGCCGTACCCGTCTTGCCGGCGATTTTTACTTCCAGATCACTGAAGATCTTTTTGGCTGAACCGTCGGAAATCACCTTCCTCATACCGCTGTGGACCACATCCCATGTGGAATCCGCGATATCGATGGTGGAGCGCACCTCCGGAGTAAAGTCTTCCAGAAGATTCCCCTGGGAATCCGTCATTTTATCCAGCAGACTCAGCCGGAATACCGTTCCCCGGTTTGCCATGGCTGTGACGTAGCGGGCAAGCTGAACATTGGAGTAGGAGTTTTTGCCCTGTCCGATGGAGGAAGCCTCCGGCTTCTCTGTCGTCATCTGCGGAGCTTTCTCGGAAATCTCGATACCGGAGGTCTCGTCAAGCCCGAACATGGCCGCGTATTTCCGTATGGTCTCAATGCCCTGATCCGGCGAATAGCTGCCGTCTGAAGCGATGGAAAACCGGTGTCCCATCTCCGAAAAGAACACATTGCAGGAGTTCATGATGCCGTGTTCCACATCAAGCGGTCCGTGCATACTCGGATAGATCCAGCATTTCAAATGCGGGGTGATCTCCTCGTACTGTCCCGTACAGTTGACGGTGTCGCTCAGTCCGATCACGCCCTCCTCCAGCGCCGCCACGGCGATGATAGGCTTAAATGTGGATCCGGGCGCCTTCTGGGCCTGTGTCGCGTTGTTGAACAGCGGAAGGGACAGATCATGATTCAGCTTATTATAGTACTCCGCATCCACGGTACCGGAGAATTTGTTGTTGTCATAGCTGGGATATGTCACCAGCGCCAGGACCTCACCGCTGTTTACGTCGGTGATCACGCAGCTTGCCGAACACGGATCAAGTGCAAGCTGGGCCGGAGTGATCTCAATATCCGATATTTTCTGGCGGATGAACTGGAACGCATATTCCTCTCCGCCTGCCTCCAGAAGGCGGACTTCCGACTCGTCGTACGCCAGAATATTCTGCGAGTACAGCGCAAGACAGAGCTCTTTCCCGGTCACAATTCCGTCATTGATCAGATACCGGTAGATTTTTTTTGCAAACGCATTATCCTTCATGAGATCTTCCATGATATAGTCCACGACCACCTGATAGATATGGTCCGCATCGGAATATCTGGACTCAATGGAAAGCTTTGTGGTGTCGATCCAGCTTTCGGCAATTCCGGCATAGAGATAATCCCTCAGACTGATCGTATCTTCCTTCCATGCAAGGTACGCATTCGAATTCTGATCGATCTTTGAGGACTGGATAATGCCATCATTTACCAGGAACGTGTAGATATACTGCATATAGGCATACATATCCTCCGGCAGATCACAAACCATTAAGGCATTTTCATTCATCATTTCCGATCGGATATCCGCAAGCACCCGGTCTCTGGAGCTGCTGTATTTCGAGTAGATCGTTTTCTCGACCTGGGAAGCCTCCACCGCGGAGAACGCGTTCATATCCAGGACATTATTATTGATCAGCTGGTAATAGACATCCTTAACGGGAATCGGAATGTTCGAAGCCTTTTTGTAGTCGTTTTCATCCAGATTCCGGTTGACCATTTTACTGGTGATCACGCCGGCCAGCTGCTGTTCCAGAATGTGATAAATACCGATCTGAAGATCCCGGTCGATGGTGAGATAGATATCATGTCCAGCCTCCGGCTCCGTTCGGTCCACCACCTCCAGGATCCGCCCCTGGCTGTCCACATACATGGTCTGAGATCCCTTTTTCCCCCGAAGCTCCGTCTCCATGGAGGATTCGATCCCTGTCTTTCCCACCAGATCCGTAAGCTCGTAATCGGGATTCGTCTCCTTTAACTTTACCAGCTCTTCGTCCCAGACTTTACCGATATACCCGATGATAGGCGCAAAGTAAATACTGTCATGGTAAACGCGGATCGTGGATTTCTCTATGGTAACACCTTTTAATTCGGCCGAGTTTTCCAGTATGTCCGTCATGGTCTCCTCGCTGACGTTGGAGGCCACCGTCGTGGATTCATATTTTCTGTATGCGGTAAATCCCATGGTATAGCGGATATTGATGATGGCAAGCGCCTCCTCATCCGTAAGTTCAACAGGATTCCCGTTTTCATCCTTCAGCACGTCCAGCCCGTAATACTTCTTTTTCGCCTCAAACATTTCGCGCGGTGTGATGTCAGACGGCGTGCTGCCGTCCGGCTTATCCAGTTCAGAGCTGGATTTAAGACCGTAATAATCGCTTATGAAGCGTTTCCTAGCGGTTTCACTGACCGTCGTGAACACCATGGCGCCGGACGAGTCAAATCCGATGGAAAACTCTCCCTCCACCTTTTCGCCGTGACGGTTTAAGATCCGCACAAGACCAAGCAGCATTCGGTTCTTATCGTTGGACTTCGGATAATCCCCTTTATCCTGAATCGTCACATTGTAGGAAAGCTCATTGTCGGCCAGCACGTTTCCGTTACGGTCGTAGATGTTTCCGCGGGTGCTCTCAAGCTTTATGACCTTCTCCGTCTTGGCCATGTAGTTTTCCTGATAATCCGCACCGTTGATAATCTGAAGGTCAAACAGACGGACCGCCAGAATCCCGAACAGAAACGTAAAGAAAACGCCCAGAATAAACAATCTGGAGGCCAGAAGCTTTTTCACAGATTCTTTCAGTATTTCCACTAAGTCGCTATACAATCGTTGTGTCTCTCCTTTTCTCCATCTCTTCCAGCTTTCTGCTGATAAACAAAAACAGCCGGTAGACCACGAGTGTCGTCACTACTGTAAACACGGTTTCGGGAATAATGATATTCATAAGGTAGTACCCGAACCCGGTCCTTCCGCGTATCAGAAATGAGAATACATACAGATAAAAGTTGTATGCAAGTTCATTGAGTGCGCTGAGCACCAACGGCAGCGTAATATAGTCTTCATAATAATACTTCGTACAGATCCCGTTGATATATCCCATCCAGATAAAAAAGAGTGTATGGAATCCCAGAGGTCCGCCGGAGGAGAGATCCATAAGGATCCCGGCCACCAGCCCGTACCATATCCCGGAATTGCTTCCCCGGATAAATCCGAAGGAGAAGATCAGGATCAGCATCAGATTCGGATATACAGACAGAAACGGCATCAGAGGAAACACACACGTCTGCACCGTATATGCCAGGATGATCAAACACAAATTTATGATGATCTGTTTCAAACTGCTATTCATTCCAATCAGGCCCCGCATCCTTCAAATCCGTAATCACAAGAACTTCCTGAAGCCGGTCAAACTGCGCCACCGGGATCACATATCCCGATTTCGTAAGATTATCGCTGTAATCTACCGTGATTCCCGTCGCGTATCCGATCAGGATCCCGGGGAGGAATTTTCCGCTGATATTGGAGGTGACAATCATGTCCCCGTCCTTGATATCGTCGTCCTTTTCCATGTACCCCAGTCTGAGCCTTCCCTCGTTAAAAAGCTTCAGATCTCCGGAAACGATGCACGTATCACAGGACTGCTGCGCCATGGCGCTGACCTGGCTCGAATCGTCGATAATGGAGCGGACCGTCGCATAATTGGCTCCCACGTCCGTAACGATTCCCACCAGACCGCCGCCGGCGATGACATTCATATTTTCCCGGATTCCATCATCCGCTCCCTTGTCGATCCGGAATACGGAAAACCAGGAGCCGGATTCCTTGGCGATAATGCGCGCACCCACCTTGTTATACTGCATATATTGGGTATCCAGCTCGTAGAGATCTCTGAGCCGCTCTAACTCCAGCTGTTCCGCGCGCAGTCGCGTATTTTCCTCCGTCAGTTCATCGACGCGTGCCTTTAACTGTTCATTCTCCGCCAGTGCGCTCTTCAGCTTTTTCATGCTGCTTACTTCTTTGTAAATACTTCCGCCGACAGCATTGACGCCGGACTGGACAGGCACGAGTACGTACCCGACCGCGTTCCGAAGCGGATTTAACAGGCTTCCTTTTAAGGATGTGATACCGATCAGGCAGATGCACAAAATTGACAAACCAATCAAAAAGTATCTGGTATTTTTCATCGTTACAAAATTCCCCGTTCTTTCAGGCTCACATAGGAAGAATCTCCTATAATAATATGGTCTAACAATGGGATTCCCATCAGTTTTCCGGCCTCCTCCACCCTTTTCGTGAACAGACAGTCCTCACGGCTGGGCTCCGGATCGCCGCTGGGGTGATTATGGAGAAGCAGGATCCCCGCACCACGGTAGCGGAGCGCTTCGATAAACAGTTCCCTCGGTGTCGCAAGCGATGCATTGACAGTTCCTTTGGAAATATCCACGTCCTTCATCAGGACATTTTTCGTATTCAGGATCAGCATTTTCAGATTTTCCTGCTCCTTGTGGCGCATTTCCTCCATAAAGTACTCGGCAACGGAGGCAGGATGACTGCAGACGAATGCGCGGTCACTTCTGGCCGATTTCCAGATCCGCCTGGACAGCTCCGCAATGCAGGACAGCTGGACGGCCTTCACATTGCCGATCCCCCGGATCGTCCTGTAGTCCTCCAGCGTGTGATGAAGAAGGCCGGGAAGTCCCGGAGGATTTCCCAGCTTGAGTATCTCTTCCGCAAGGTCTCTCGCGGACGTATCTTTGGTTCCCGTGCGGAGGATCACAGCGAGAAGCTCCGCATCGGACAGACTTTCGGCGCCGCGCTCCATGACCTTCTCATAAGGTCTCTCGGAAGCCGGAAGTGTTTTCATTGTTTTTGTTGTTACCTTTTCCATTTCGTACACCTGACCTTTCGGCTCTCCAGGCACCCCGTAATCCCGGTGTTAAATGAAATGGTATGTAAGAATGGCAATGATGACGCCAATGATACTGGCCATGGTAATGCGGATCGTAAGTCCGAAAGTAATGACCAGAATCCCCATATTCAGGACCAGCGGGTCATTCAGTCCGAAGGACTGGCCGAAATTCAGCCATGACAGCCCCGGAACACCCGCGGCCATCTCGCCGATGAAGCCGCCCAGAACGATTCCAGACAGCAGCATCAAAAGCAGGACCCAGGAATTCTTATTCTTCATGCTCTGACCTCTTATCTCAATGTTTTCACAAATATACCATATTTTTCCTCAGAAAACAAGGAAACATACGGTGCGGAACACGGTTTCACAAAATCAGGCTGCATCCGGTTAAAGTCTTATGATCCCCGCATCCAGAAGCTTCTGCATGGACATTAAAATTCCGAGTTTCGCGTGATACCAGGTCAGTCCTCCCTGAAAATAAACGGCATAGGGAGGCTTGATGGGCGCGTCCGCGGAAAGCTCGATCGAAGAGCCCTGGACGAACGCTCCGGCCGCCATAATGACGTCGGAATCGTATCCCGGCATCGCCCACGGCTCCGGCGTTACAAAGCTGTCTACAGGCGCTGCGGCCTGAATTCCCTCGCAGAATCGGATCACACCCTCCGGTGTTCCAAAGGTAATTGCCTGGATGATGTCGTGGCGGCTTTCTGTTCCGTTGGGAACGACCTCAAATCCCAGTCTCTCGTACACATTCGCCGCAAAGATCGCGCCTTTTAACGCGGAAGCGACCACGGTCGGAGCTAAGAACAGTCCCTGGTACAGAGACTGGCTCACGCCCAGCGTCGCACCGACTTCCTTGCCCAGTCCCGGCGCAGTCAGGCGGTATGCTGCCCGTTCCACACAGTCTCTCCGGCCGACAATATATCCGCCGATGGGCGCCAGTCCACCGCCCGGATTCTTGATAAGGGATCCGACGATCATGTCGGCGCCCACATCTGTCGGCTCGATGGTCTCCACAAATTCACCGTAGCAGTTGTCTACCATACAGATCACATCCGGTTTGATGTTCTTTATAAAGGCGATCACTTCTCCGATCTTCTTTACGGAAAGCGTCGGTCTCGTGTCATATCCCTTGGACCGCTGAATCTCAATAAGCTTTGTCCGCTCATTGATCGCTTTCCGGATGTTTTCATAGTCGAACTCACCGTTTTCCAGGAGATCCACCTGACGGTAGGTGATCCCGAATTCTTTCAGCGATCCGACAGATTCCCGGATTCCGATCACCTCCTCCAGCGTATCATACGGTTTTCCCACCGGAGACAGGATCTCATCTCCCGGACGGAGATTTCCGGAAAGCGCCACAGTCAGCGCGTGCGTGCCGGAGATCAGCTGCGGTCTCACAAGCGCATCCTCACCGTGAAATGCTTTCGCGTACACCTCCTCCAATGTGTCGCGTCCCAGATCGTTATATCCGTAGCCGGTGGTGGCAGCAAAATGAATGTCGCTGACACGCGCCTCCTGCATTGCCTTAATGACTTTTAACTGATTGCACTCCGCAACCTGATCGATGGCCTGAAAGCGCTCCTTCAGGGAATCTTCCACTTCTTTTGCAAACTGAAGAACCGGCCCGGATATTCCGAGCTGTCCGTACATCTCTGTTAATTCCATGTTCTGCTCCTTATTCTGATTCATTCTTTCGTACCGGGATTCCTCTGGCTTCCAGATCCTTTATCATCCATTCCAGAATCCGCTCCCGATCAAACGCAAACGTCTCCTGATCCACCCAGGTCACATCCTTTTCCCGCTTGAACCAGGTCAGCTGCCGTTTCGCAAAATGTCTTGTATCCCGTTTTAAAATATAGATCGCTTCCTCCAGGCTCAGTTCTCCGCCCAGATAATCCAGGATCTCCTTGTATCCCAGTCCCTGCATGGACACCATGTCTCTGGTGCAGCCCATGGTCTTTAATGCCCGGACCTCATCCACAAGACCTTCCTCCACCATCCGGTCCACACGCTCCTCGATCCGCGCGTAGAGACGCGCCCGTTCCATGTTGAGGACATAATACGCAAAGCAGTACGGAGATTCCTTCGCCCGCTCTTCCTCGTTATGTTCGGAGATCCGTTTCCCGGTCTTCTCATAAAATTCCAGCGCACGAATCACACGCTTTACATTGTTGGCATGGATTGCCTCCGCAGACGCGGGATCAACCTGAGAAAGAAGCCGGTGAAGCGCCTCAGGTCCTTCCAGGGACGCCATATTCTCAAGCTTATGCCGGTATTCCATATCACCATCGTCTTCTGTAAAATCAATATCATAAAGGAGCGCCTGGATGTAGAACCCGGTCCCGCCTGCCACAATGGGGATATGGCCGTTGGCATAGATGGTTTCCACGGCTTCCTTCGCCATCTGTTTAAATACCACCACATTGAAAGCGTCCCGGGGCTCCAGCACATCGATCAGATAATGCGGCACTCCGTCCATTTCCTCTTTCGTCACCTTGGCGGAACCCACGTCCATGTGGCGGTACACCTGCATGGAGTCGGCGCTGATGATCTCGCCGCCGATCCGTTTCGCAAGCGCCACCGAGAGCGCCGTTTTGCCCGACGCCGTGGGCCCCGTCAGAATAATCAAAGGCTTTTTCATTACACGATCCTCTTAAATTTCTTCTCCATCTCATATTTGCTGATAGAGATGATGGTCGGCCGTCCATGGGGGCAGGCGTAGGGATTGTCCAGCTTTAACAGCTGGTCGATCAGCTCATTGGCCTCCCTCTCTGAGAGCCGGCTGTTCCCTTTCACCGCTGCCTTGCAGGACATGGACGCGATCCTGTCATAGACAGCTTCCGGGCCGGTACCTGTATTGTCCTCATTGAGCCCGTCAAGGAGCTCCAGCAGAAGATCCTTTTTCGCCAGCGAGAACAGATTGTCGGGGACCGCCCGTACCGCATACTCATTTCCTCCGAAATGTTCGATCTCAAATCCGATATCCGTGAACACATTCATATGGCGCTTCAGAAGCTCCTCCTCCTGCATGGAGAGCGTCAGGATGATCGGAGGACTGATAAACTGGGAGGTATATTCTCTGGATTTCAGAGAAGCAAAGTTCTTTTCGAACAGTACTTTCTCGTGAGCCGCATGCTGGTCAATAATATAAAGATTCTCATGGTATTCCACCAGCCAGTAAGTATCAAATACCTGACCGATCAGCCGGTGGCTGTATCTGGCTTTTTCCGAGAGCAGCCGGTCATCAAACATTTCCATCTGTATCGGCATCTCTTTTTGTACCGGCGTTTTCTTCTCTTCCGGGAGTGAAACCGGTTTCTCCGCCGTAGCCGATGGCATTGGATTCCCGTATGGTTTCCGTTCTTCCCGGATCCCCAGTGTCTCCTTACGCCTTACCTCAAACGGTTCAGGGCGCGGTTCCGTCTGTCCCGGTGCTCCTGACAGTTTTGGAGGCTCCGGCCGCTTCGGAAGTTCCGTCGTCTTCGGAGGCTCTTCCTGATTCGCCGGCTCCGCCTGTTTCGGAAGTTCCGCCTGAGGGATCAGCTCACGTCCCGACAGCGCTTCGGCGACCGCATCATGGACCACGCGGTACATGGTCTCTCCATCCTTAAACCGCAGTTCCATTTTGGACGGGTGAACGTTGACGTCGATGTACTCGGGCTCCACACAGAAGTGGAGCATGGTAAACGGATATTTGTGCTGCATCATGAAGCTTTTATACCCGTCCTCGATCGCCTTCGAAATCAGGCTGCTCTTAATGTAGCGCCCGTTGATAAAATAGTTCTCGAAATTCCGGTTGCTTCTGGCGATCACCGGCTTGCCGATGAATCCGTCTATGGTAACCATCTCCTGCTCCACATGGATTGGGATCAGGTTCGCCGCGATCTCCCGACCGTATATCGTATAGATGATATCCTTCAGATTGTGGTTGCCGGATGTGTGCAGCTTTGACTGGCCGTTCATGATCAGACGCACGGATATTTCCGGATGGGACAGAGCGATCTTCTCTACCAGATCAGCCACATGGGCGCCCTCTGTGGCGGCTGTCTTTAAAAATTTCCGTCTTGCCGGCGTATTGAAGAAAAGATTTCTGGAGATAAATGTGGTTCCGTCGGGAGCCCCCACTTCCTCCAGTCCTTTCTCCTTTCCTCCCTCGATCCGGTAGCGGGAACCGGAAAGCGCGGACGGCGTCTTGGTGATCAGTTCCACCTGAGAAACAGCTGCAATACTGGAAAGCGCCTCACCGCGGAAGCCCAGGGAAGATACCGTGAGAAGATCCTCCGCCGAACGGATCTTGCTGGTCGAATGGCGTAAAAATGCCAGCGGAAGCTCATCCTTCGGAATTCCGCATCCGTTGTCCGTGATCCGGATAAATCCGATCCCGCCCTCGCGGATCTCAGCAGTCACAGCCGTCGCACCCGCGTCGATCGCGTTTTCCATCAGCTCCTTCACCACGGAAGCCGGGCGCTCCACGACCTCTCCCGCAGCGATCTGATTGATCGTATTCTGATCCAGTACCTGAATCGACATAAAGATCCCCTCCTGTTACTGCCACCTGTTTTTCAGTTTTGTCTGAAGCCGGTAAAGCGTATTCAGTGCGTCAATGGGCGTCATGGTCGAAAGCTCCAGTTCACCGAGTTCGCGGATGATATCATCATCCCGCACTGTATCAAAAATGGACAGCTGGTTTAAATCCACCTCATCCGGTTTTGCCACTGCCTTGTGCTGCGATACATTGGAGGACATTTCCGCGATCTTTTTCGCATGCGCCGTGATGTCGGCGTTCGTAAGTTCCTCCACCAGTTCCTTCGCCCTGCGGATCACTGACTCCGGGACGCCTGCAAGCTTTGCCACCTGAATTCCGTAGCTCTTGTCGGCTCCTCCCCGCACGATCTTTCTCAGGAACACAATGTCATCTCCCTGTTCCTTGACGGCAATGCAGTAGTTGTTGACGCCGTTAATGGTTCCCTCCAGCTCGGTCAGTTCATGGTAATGGGTCGCGAACAGTGTCTTAGCTCCCAGAAGCTTCGGGTTGCTGATGTGCTCGATTACGGCCCAGGCGATGGAGAGTCCGTCAAAGGTGCTGGTTCCGCGCCCGATCTCGTCAAGGACGAGCAGGCTGTTTTTTGTGGCGTTCCGCAGGATATTGGCCACCTCGGTCATCTCCACCATAAAGGTACTCTGGCCGGAAGCCAGGTCATCGGATGCGCCGACACGGGTAAAGATCCGGTCGCAGATTCCGATATTTGCCTCATCCGCAGGCACAAAGCTTCCGATCTGTGCCATGAGGACGATCAGGGCCGTCTGACGCATATAGGTGGATTTTCCTGCCATATTTGGTCCGGTGATGACCGAGATCCGGTTCTTGCCGTTGTCCAGATACGTGTCATTGGCCACGAACAGATCGTCGCGGATCATTTTCTCCACCACCGGATGCCTTCCGTTTTTGATGTTGATAAGCCCACGCTCGTTGATCTTCGGTTTTGTATAGTTATTGCGCATGGCAACGGACGAGAGGGAGGCAAACACATCAATACCTGCAATGGCTTTGGCCGTGCTCTGAATCCGTAAGACCTCCGCCGCCACCCGGTCACGCACTTCACAGAACAGATCGTATTCCAGTGTATACAGACGGTCCTCCGCGCCCATGATCACATCCTCCAGTTCCTTTAGCCGGTCGGTGGTGTAGCGCTCCGCGTTGGTTAACGTCTGTTTTCTTATGAAATAATCCGGCACCAGCTCCTTAAAGGAATTGGTCACCTCGAAATAATATCCGAATACCTTGTTGAATTTGATCTTCAGGTTCTTGATTCCCGTCTTTTCCCGTTCCTCGGCCTCCAGATCGGCAAGCCAGCCTTTTCCTTCCGTCTTCGCGTGCCGGTACTTGTCCGCCTCCTCACTGTATCCGTCCTTAATGATATTTCCCTCCCGGACCGTGATCGGCGGATCTTCCACGATGGCCCGGTCGATCAGATCATAGAGATCCTCCAGCGTGTCCAGATCCCCGTTTATCCCCTTTAACAGGTCGCAGGAAAATTCCGTGAGGATCCGGCTGATATGCGGCAGCATGGCAAGCGAATTCTTGAATGCCAGCAGATCCCTCGGGTTCGCTGTCCGGTAACTGATGCGCCCCATCAGGCGCTCCAGATCATAGATGGAGTTCAGATATTCCCGGATCTCCTCCCTGGAGATATAATTCATATTCAGCTCTTCCACCGCAGCCTGGCGTCTTTCGATCTCCGCTTTCGATACCAGAGGCTGCTCGATGAAGCTCCTCAGCATTCTGGCGCCCATGGCAGTCTTTGTCCGGTCCAACACCCACAGAAGTGAGCCCCGTTTCTGCTTTTCCCGAAGTGTCTCCACAAGCTCCAGGTTTCTTCTCGTAGAAGTATCGATCATCATAAACTGACCTGAGGTGTACGGCGTCAGCTTTGTCAGCTGTGAAAGATCATTCTTCTGCGTTTCATAGAGATACTGCAGAACACAGCCGCAGGCGATCACGCCGTTTTCATAGTCGGCAAGTCCCAGTCCCTCCAGACTCAGGACTTTAAAATGCTCCTTCAGTACGTTCCGACAGATATCGTCAGAAAAGAACCTGCTTTCCAGAGCTGTGACTGCCAGGTGGTACTTTTCTTTCAGTTCCTCCATATTGATGCCCGACATATAGAGCGCTTCATTGCAGACCAGCTCAGACGGTGTGAATTTATTGATTTCATCGAGAAGCGCCCGTTCCGAGGAAACCTCGGTAACAAAAAAATCGCCGGTCGTTATATCGACCGTCGCTATCCCATAGTTATTCCCTGTATAAACAACTGACATCAGGTAGTTGTTTTTTGTCTCGTCAAGCGCCTGCGCGCTGGTGATCGTGCCGGGCGTCACCACCCGGATCACCTCCCGCTTCACCAGTCCCTTGGCAAGCTTCGGGTCCTCCATCTGCTCGGCAATAGCCACCTTATATCCCTTCTGGACCAGGCGGCTTAAATATCCCTCAACAGCATGATAAGGAACGCCACACATCGGTGCGCGTTCCTCCATGCCGCAGTCTTTTCCTGTCAGTGTAAGTTCCAGTTCCCGGGAGGCGGTTTTCGCATCCTCAAAGAACATCTCATAAAAGTCCCCGAGACGATAAAACAGAATACAATCCGGATACTGTTTTTTCGTCTCAAGGTAGTGTGTCATCATAGGTGATAATTGTGCCACTCGTTTCCCTCTCTTTACTCTGCTTTCACATTCGGGTCAGTCGGGTCATAGGTCTGATTGTCCGGGATCAGAACCACGTATGGCTTCATGAACGGCGACGGAATATCCGGATCTTCGTAGATCGTCACTTCGGTTCCGATTGCGCAGTTATCATAGATCCACTTTGCGTTGCCGCAGGTCAGTCGGATACAGCCCGCGGAGCGGACAACTCCGAGACCGTTGTACCCGGCCGTGTTTAAAGTCATGGGATCCGTTTCCTCGTATGTAATGGAATGGAACAGGAATCCGGCTCCCGCCTTGATTCTCGTAGCATATTGCGTATAAGTATCGTTGATCATCAGACGCCAGCGGTACTTTTCCGGGGTGTTGAATGTTCCGACAGGAGTATCGTCGCCCACGGAAGTAAGCATTGCCTTCACCGGAATGATATAGCCGTTATCCCCGTCCTTTGCGTAAACGGTCAGACAGTTGAGCGTCTTATTGACCTGGATCTGATAGCTGTCCTGTTTTCCGATCAGGTCTTCCACATCCTGGCGGAGCGCCCCGTTCTCCTCAAAGAAGAATTTCAGACCGTCGATATAATGCCATCCGCTCAGCGTGAGACCGTTTTCAAAATAATAACGTCTTCCGTCGTAGTCGGCCCAGCCCGTGTACGGCGTGCCGTCAAAGTTCATGCAGTAGGCCGCCCGTTCGGTAAACCCGATCATACCGGAAAACTCATTGAAGAACCGGTCGCCTGTCGCGGCAGGAGCGCCGCTTCCCTTCGGAACCAGCACGACCTTCAGGTCTGTGATGGAATCTCCCACGTCCATGGCTCCCGCGATCTGTCCCTCCGCAGCAAATCCAAGCTGGCCGCGGTTTGCGGTCGTCACCGCATAGTAAAGATCATACTGCTTTGCCGCTCCGCCGGTCAAATGCATCTGGATGGCCTGCACATAGGTGGATCCTTCCGTGCCGCCGGCAGGTTCCCCGTCGGAATAGAATTTCAGCCACCCGCCGTGATTGACATATGGACGGTAAGACAGTTTGCCGTCAAAGCCGTCTTTCAGTTTGGCGGAGATCCAGGTAAGCTGATTGGGAAGCTCCGCCTGCATGGATGTGATCTCAACGGCGTCCCAGATGGCCGCCTCATTGGTCGGGGTCAGATCCACATGTCCGCCGTTTCGCACGGTGTTTGGAGTCATTCCCTGCGGGTACTGCACCGATCCGGCAGCTGCACCTCCCGTACCGGAACTTCCGTCCCGTACCGGATCCGTCGCCGTGCCGGGTCCCGGTGCATCCGGAGAGCCGTGGTCATCGATCGGACTGGCCTGCACATAGCCTGGCCCGAACGGTTCTTCCGCCATTGCCGGAAAACACATGCAGACGGAAAGGCCTGCCGCCGCAGCAGCAACGGAAACGCTTTTAAGTAACCTCTTCATTCTGTACACTCCTTGTCATTTATTTCAGACTGCCCATAAAATAAAAGCCCTTTGCCTCATCAAGCGATACGTCCACGATTTTTCCGATCAGGGACGCGTCTCCTTTAAAATGTACGACTGTATTATTGGAAAGGCGGCCCGTCAGAAATCCCTCCTCATGGGTGTCCGGTTCTTCAACAAGCACCTTCTGTACCGTATGCGCATCGCGAAGGATCACCTCCGACGCGATCTCCTGAACCTCTTTTAACAGGCGGTCGAACCTGGCCTTCACCACTTCCTCCGGCACCTGATTTTCCATAGCTGCCGCCGGCGTTCCGGTCCGCCTGGAATAGATAAATGTAAATGCGCTGTCGTAACGTACTTTTCTCACGACATCCAGTGTCTCCTCAAAATCCTCTTCCGTCTCGCCCGGGAATCCTACGATAATATCCGTTGTGAGCGCGATGTCGGGAATCGCCGCGCGGAGCCTGTCCACAAGCGCCAGATACTGTTCCTTCGTGTACTTCCTGTTCATCACCTTTAAGATCCTGCTGCTTCCTGACTGAAGCGGCAGATGCAGATGTCTGCAGATCTTTTCGGAATCCCGCATAACGTCAATCAGTTCGTCGGAGAGATCCTTCGGGTGAGAGGTCATGAACCGGATCCGCTCAAGCCCCTCGATCTTCTCCACACGGCGAAGAAGCTCCGCGAATGTGATCGGGTGTTCCAGCGTCTTTCCGTAGGAATTGACATTCTGTCCCAAAAGCATAACTTCCACAACGCCGTCCGCCACCAGTCCCTCGATCTCTTTGATAATATCCTCCGGATTTCTGCTTCTCTCGCGTCCTCTCACATAGGGGACAATACAGTAGCTGCAGAAATTGTTGCAGCCAAACATGATATTGACGCCCGATTTAAACGGATATTTTCTCTCGACCGGAAGATTTTCCACGATGGAGTCCGTTCCTTCCCAGATGTCCACGACCATCTTCGTGTCGGTCATCCGGTCATAGATCAGTTCCGCCAGTTTGAAAATATTGTGCGTCCCGAAAATAATATCCACGTGGCGGTAGCTCTTTTTTATCTTCTCCACCACCTGAGGCTCCTGCATCATGCATCCGCAGAGCGCGATCATCATATCCGGATTTTTTCTCTTCATTCCGCTCAGATACCCAAGTCTTCCGTAAACCTTCAGATTGGCATTTTCGCGGACGGTGCACGTATTATAAAGGACAAAATCCGAGTTTTCGTCCGTTCCCTGAACGTATCCGATCTCCTCAAGAATGCCTAAAAGCTTCTCGGAGTCTCTTGCGTTCATCTGGCACCCGAACGTGGAGATAAAACAGGTTAACGGACGCCCCTTTTTCCGGGCGCGCTCCGCCACCAGCTCCTTCACCAGTTCCATAAAATATTTCTGTCTTTCCGGCTCCGCATTCGGCGCCGCAGCTATGATTTCTTTTCTGTTCATGATTCACTTCTCCAGATTATACTCTACCGTGACCATTATAAACTCCGGAAGAGAAAAAAGCAACAGCAATACCGGAACTGCCTCGGTTCCGCCTACTTTCTGATCTGTCCGTTCCCGTAAATAATATATTTGGTCGAAGTCAGAGCGAGGAGTCCCATCGGTCCTCTCGCATGAAGCTTCTGTGTGCTGATTCCGATCTCAGCTCCGAATCCGAATTCAAATCCGTCTGTAAATCTGGTGGAAGCATTGACATAGACTGCAGCCGCGTCCACCTCGTCAAGGAATTTCTGCGCATTCACATAGTCGGAGGTTACGATGGCTTCGGAATGGCCCGTGTTGTAGCGGTTGATATGGGCAATGGCCTCATCGACCGAATCCACGATTTTGCAGGACAGGATATAATCCAGATACTCCGTTCCCCAGTCCTCCTCCGTAGCCGTTTTAAACTCCGGTACGATGGCGCGGGACGCCTCATCCGCACGGATCTCCACATGTTTCTCGTCCAGTCGCCTTTTCATGAGAGGCAGGAATTTTTCCGCGATGTTTTTATGGATCAGCGTCGATTCACAGGCGTTGCAGACGCCGATCCTCTGTGTCTTTGCATTAAAAAGAATATCAAGAGCCATATCGAAATCCGCGGATTCATCCACGAACACATGGCAGTTTCCCGTACCGGTCTCGATCACGGGCACTGTGCTGTTCTCCACAACCGTACGGATCAGTCCCGCGCCGCCCCTCGGGATCAGCACATCAAGATATCCGTTTAAGCGCATAAACTGCGCGGCAGTCTCCCGGCTGGTATCCGAAAGGAGCGCGATCGCATCCTCCGGGATCCCACTCGTTTTAAGCCCCACGCGGATTGCGTCCGTGATCGCCTGATTGGAGCAGATCGCGTTGCTTCCCCCGCGGAGGATCACCGCGTTTCCTGTCTTAAAGCAGAGCGCAAACGCATCGGCTGTCACGTTGGGACGTGCCTCGTAAATGATTCCGACAACACCGAGCGGAACACGCTTCTGACCGATCATCAGACCGTTGGGACGCTTTTTCATGGAGAGGACTTCCCCGATCGGATCCTCCAGGCCGATGACCTGGCGCATTCCCTCCACGATTCCCTGGATCCGCTCCGGAGTTAAGAGCAGGCGGTCCACCAGTCCCGAAGCCATGCCATTTTCTTTTGCCCTCCGGATATCCTCCGAATTGGCCGCAAGGATCGCTTCCTGACGGGAAAGAATCGCTTCGGCTGCTGCAGCAAGTCCCCGGTTCTTCTCTTCTGTTCCCATTTTTGCAAGAACATAGGAGGCTTCCTTTGCCCTCAGTCCGATTTCATGAAGTTTCATATGTCAAATACCTCCCTGTCTTCTGAAAATATGTTCCGGAGTCACGATCACGTCCACCGGCAGGTCGTGCATGTCGATGGGAATCTCCTCTGTGATCTGAAACTCATAGGCAAGCGCCACAGTTTTCTGTGCCGGACGGGTCGCAAGAAACCGGTCATAAAAGCCCCCGCCTTTTCCCAGCCGGTTTCCGCAGGAAGAAAACGCTAGTCCCGGAACCAGGATCAGCGCGTCCGGCCACGAGACTTTCAATCTGTCTTCCCGCGGCTCTCTGATATGATACGCGCCCTCCGAAAGATCCGCGAATGAACTCACCTCAAAAAAATCCATGGAGGATCCGCAGACCCTCGGAAGAGCTGTGGCGATCCCCTGTTCCCAGAGTCTTTCCATGATCTCATCCGTACCGGTTTCCCAGGCAAGGGACATATACCCGAAAACATATCGGATTCCGGAAAGCTCCGGAAGTTTAAAAAGGCTTTCGCAGACCGCATGGTCCAGCAGACGTTTTTCCCCCGGATCCATGGACTTTAACCTCTGCCTCATCTTATTTCTCAGATCAGCTTTTTGTATCCTTGATATTTCCATATTTTTTTCCGAGATCTGTGATGGAACCATCCGCTTCTTTGATGGAGATCGTATTTAAGGTTCCTCTCAGATTTTTTCGTATGGCCTCCACATATTCTTTTCTCAGGGCCGCCTGCTCCGCCTTTTCCTCCTCCGTCAGTCCTACTGCCTGGGATTTATGGTAGAGCGTGTTGATCCTGTCGATCTTTTCCTGATTCATGGTTTCCTCCTGTACTAATGAACGCTCTCGATATAATCGAGCAGTGCAAATTCTGAATTCCTGTGTGCTGTGAACAGCGTTCCGCAGCTTGCTCCCGACAGAATCTCCCAGATCACCTCCACATGATCCGCGTTGGCGATTACCATATCAGAACCGCTGTGTGTGGCGATCCTGGCCGCAAACAGTTTGGCAGCCATTCCGCCGGTTCCCACATCACTGCCGGTGGTGGCCTTTCCCATGCTCATGAGCTCATCGGTCAGCTCATCCACCTGGGGGATGAACTTCGCATCCGGATTCTTTTTCGGATCATCCGAGTAGAGTCCGTCGATATCTGACAAAAGGATCAGAAGGTCCGCATTGATCAGTGCCGCAACGATAGCGGAAAGTCTGTCGTTGTCACCGAACTTGATCTCGTAGGTGGAGACCGTATCGTTTTCGTTTACGATCGGCACGGTTCCCAGCTTTAAGAGCTCATCGAACGTGTTTCTCGCGTTCTCTCTGGAAGTATTGTCGATAATGGTATTCTTTGTCATCAGGACCTGGGCTGCCGTCTGGTTGTATTCCGAAAACAGCTTCTGGTAGACCATCATGAGGCGGGCCTGCCCAACAGCCGCATAGGCCTGTTTTTCCGCTACGGTTGTCGGTTTCTGACAGCCGAGCGCCTGTCTTCCTGCCGCGATGGCGCCGGAGGACACGAGGACCACTTCCTTCCCCATACCTCTAAGATCCGCGATCAGTCGGACCAGATGTTCGATCTTTGCAAAATTCAGATCGCCCGTTTCCTCATGTGTCAGGGATGAGGAACCGATTTTTATTACGATTCTCTTCTTTTCTTTCAACTGTTCTCTGGCTGTACTGTTCATAACGATCACTCCGTTTTCTTTTATTTCCCCGACCGGTCCCCCTGAGACCTTTCCCCAATTACTTTAAGTTGGATTATACCGCTTTATGATTTCTTCCGCAACCTTTAATCCATCCATGGCAGCAGATGTGATTCCGCCTGCATAGCCGGCGCCTTCCCCGCAGGGGTAAAGTCCCGGAAGACTGCTCTCCAGCCGGCTGTCCCTGAGGATCCTTAACGGAGATGAGGTCCGGCTCTCGATTCCCGCAAGAACCGCATCCGGCCGGTCAAAGCCGCTTATTTTTCTTCCGAATTCCCGCATCCCCTCCAGGAATGCAAGATTCATCTCCTCCGTCATCAGTTCCCGGAGGTTGCTGAGTTCATATTCTCCGCGAAACATCGGATTTACGTCGCCGAAGCTTACGGACGCCCGGTTCACCTCAAAGTCCCCGAAGAGCTGCACCGGAATTTTCCCGTTTCCGAGAGAGAACGCCTTTTCCTCAAGGCGTCTCTGGAATTCGATTCCTCCGAGCGGTCCTGCCCCCGCAAAGTCTGCCGGGGTCACAGCCACAATGATCGCGCTGTTGGCATTCTCTCCGCCCCGGTCCGCATAGCTCATACCGTTGACTGCCAGCCGTCCTTTCTCGGAGGAGGCGTTGACCACGTATCCGCCGGGACACATGCAAAAGGAATATACTCCGCGTCCGCAGGCTGTCTTTGCCGTCACCTTGTACGGAGCTGCGCCCAGTTCCTCTGCATCCTCCATGCCGTACTGGGATCTATTGATCATCTTCTGCGGATGCTGGACTCTGAGGCCCACCGCAAACGGCTTCGGCTCCATGAGAATCTTCTGTTCATGGAGAGCTGAAAACAGCTCGCGCGCGCTGTGGCCCACAGAGAGGATCACGATATCCGCTTCGATCACACTGCCGTCCGCAAGACGCACGCCAAAGGTCCGGCCGCTCTCCGAAAGGATCTCCGTCACACAGCTCCGAAACCTCACCTCACCGCCGTGATCGATGATCCGCATGCGAAGATTTTTTATAACATCCTTTAACACGTCCGTTCCGATATGCGGTTTGCTGTCATAAAGGATCACCGGATCGGCTCCGGCTTCCACAAATGTCTCCAAAACCATCCGGTTTCTTCCGGAATCATCTTTTACAAGCGTGTTCAGCTTTCCATCGGAGAAGGTTCCGGCGCCGCCCTCTCCGAACTGTACGTTGGAACGGATATCCAGAGAGGGGTCCCCGTTCTTCCAGAACTGTTCCACTTTTTCCGTCCGGAGTTCCACCGGGTCTCCCTGCTCCAGAAGCAGCGGAGAAAACCCGCATTCCGCCAGAAGAAGCGCCGCAAACAGTCCGGCCGGTCCGGCCCCGATGATCACCGGACGCCGGCTCAGTTTTTCCTCCCCGTGTACCGGATACCGGTATGCTGACTCCGTCTCTGTTCTGATGTTGCTGCTTGCGGCCTTTTTAACGACGGTCCCCTCTTTTTTGGGATCCGCAAGCTTCACGTCCACAATATAGCTGTAGAGCAGGTGATCTTTCTTTCTTGCATCGATGGACCGCCGCACGATCACCACTTCTTTTATCGCCGTCTCCGGCACCTTTAATAGCCTTGCCGCTTTCTTTTTCAGTGCCTCCGGACCATGTCCGGTTTCCAGGGCAAGCTGATTGATACGAATCATATGTAATTATCTCCTTTTCGCCGCGTTCTCTCCCGCGGCATGACCGCTGGACCAGGCCCACTGCAGATTGTATCCGCCGCAGATCCCGTCCACGTCCAGAATCTCACCGGCAAAATAAAGGTCTTTTACAAGGCGGGATTCCATGGTGAGCGGATCCACATCTCTGGTGTTCACGCCTCCCATGCACACCTGTGCCTTGTCAAAGGAATTCGTTCCCGTCACCTCAAACGGAAAGTCCCTGATCCAGTCCGAAAGCTCCGATAACATCCGGTCCGGGATCCCGGATACGGTCTGCTCCGGCCGGATGTGAGCCGCCTTTAAAAACAGGGCCGCGAGTTTTTTATGAAAGAGACCGTTTAAAAACTCTGCCGCCTCCCGGTCGCCAAGATATGTTCTCTGTTCCTTCAGAACGGAATACACTTCCTCCGCTGCAAAAGACGGCATGAAGTCCACAGCCGCAAGAACACGCTTTTTCCGGTCCAGCGCCTCCGCGGCATACCTGCTCACCTGAAATATCGGGATACCCGAAATTCCGTAGTCCGTAAGCTGCAATTCGCCTGTATCCGATGCGAGAAGCGTCTCCCGCTCCCCGTTTTTCCCCAGAATATAAAGACTTACCTTCGCATCCGTCCTGACGCCTGCCAGCGATTTAAAGAAGTCGCCTCTGCATTTTAGCTGCACCAGAGCCGGCAGCGGTTTTTTTATTTTGTGGCCGAGAGTTTTCGCGAGCTCGTAGCCGCTCCCATCGGAGCCTGTGGACGGAGCCGCCATGGAACCGGCCGAAAGGATCACAAAATCCGCCAAAAAGAGGCCGCAGTCCGAATTGATCTCAAACAGTTCCCGTTTCCCATGGTTCTTTTTTCTGATTGAAACAATATGACAGTCGCAGACCATATGCACTCCGAGACATTCCGCCTTTGCCCGGAGCGCATCCAGCACGGTCTGCGCCTGCCCGGAAGCCGGATAGACATATCCGTTTTTCTCCGTTGTCAGCACACCGAGCCGTCTGAAAAACGCGATCGTCTGCTCCTGTCCGAACGCGCGGATCGCCTGCATCGGAAAGTCCCTGTCGCCGCATCGGTAGCACTCTTCAGACAGAAACCGGTTGGTCATATTGCATTTTCCGTTCCCTGTGGACAGTATTTTTTTCCCCACCCTCGGCATATGCTCCAGGATGGTGACCGACGCACCGTTTTCCGCAGCTGTGATCGCGGCCATAAGCCCGGAAGCCCCGCCTCCGATGATGATTCCTTCCCGTTTCATGGGTTCCTCCCAGATCTCAATACAGATTTTGCGTCTGTCCGCGGCAATCGTTTTCATGCATCAGACAGAAGATATGCTCTAGTATATCGGTATGACCCGCAAATTTCAAGCCTTAACTGCTGTAAGATTCCAGATAGCTGAAAATTTCCGCCATGGTAGGAAACCAGATTCCGGCCATCAGACGTTCCTGCTCTGCAGCAGGGAACTCGATAAGCGGCATGTGGGTGAACAGGCTGACCGTGACCAGGTCCCTGTCATAGACGATCAGATATCCCTCCTCCGCCACAAGACAATAGTTTTCCCCAAGCGTCTCCGGGATCACCCGATACTGGTTGAGAACCAGATGCGCCATGGTCTCTGTCTCCGGCTCAGAGCATGCAAATGCCGGCTGTTCCACGGACTCCGTCGCCTGAACCTTTTTCGTTTCCTCGCGTGACTCTCCGCTTGTCATCAGAAAAAGCGCGATCAGGCTTCCGGCTGTCAAGCAGAAAAAGAAAAGAAAGCCCGATACATATTTCCTCATGGAAATTCCTCCTTTGGAAACAGTATGGACCTTCTTTTTTCGTTTTATACGGGCTTTACCGGCAGATCATGGCTTCTACATAAGTCTGAGTTTCCGGAAGAGGGAAAGAAGTCTTGTCCCGCCCGGCATCTCATGAAGTTCGTCCTCCGTAAGACATTTGAGTCTGATCAGCAGGATTCCGTACACCACAACTGCCGCCAGAATGGAGAACAGTGTGGAAACCGCATTGCTTTTTACCACTGCATGGATTCCCTTATATGCTAAGAACGTACAAACGCCCATGACAGCCGATGCAGCTGTCGGGATCAGGAACGTCTTTTGGATCTCCTGATGATATCGCAGGTTTTTGCGGATCGCTCTGTGATTCAGCACACACATGACCAGAGCAAACACAATGTTGGCGAAAACCATGCTGTAGATTCCGAGATCAAATACCAGAGCCATCACCTCGAGCGCACCGATGTGGATCACAAGAGCCGCGAGCGCATGGATGATCGGCAGATGCATCCTGTCAATTCCCTGCAGGATCGCGTTTGAAACCGTTGACAGCGAATAGAACACCACTGCCAGGGAACCGTAAAGCGTCATCCGGATTGCAAGTTCATTGTCGCCCGAAAACAACAGATTGTTGATGGGGCCCGCAAGCACTGTGAGACCCACTGTCGACGGGATCGCGATCAGCATCGAAAACCGGATGGCAGCGGCAACTCTTTTTCGCACCAGTTTTTTATCTCCGGCGGCCACAGCCCTGGAAATCGAGGGGATCAGGGATGAGGACAGCGCATTGGAGACCGCCATAGGAACATTGATCAGCAGATGATATTTCCCCGTGTAGACGCCCCAGTCGGTGACAAACTGTGACTCTCTGCCCATACCTGCAAAATTGTGGGCAAGGATTCCATTGTCCAGAACGCTGTTTACGTTATAGATGGACGAGCTGATGATGACCGGCACGACCGTAAAAAACAGGATCTTCGTGATGGACGCATATCCTTCCGTCACACCGGAATTATCCTTCCGGATCTGCTGCCTGGCCGTGTTTCTGTACAGAAAGAACAGGACAAGAAGAAACAGCAGTGCCGCAAGAGCGCCGCTTCCCGTACCGATCGTTCCGCCGGCCGCTCCCCATGCATTGGAATATCCGGAGCCGGTCTCCCCTCTCATCACTTCAACCTTGAGGGCTTCATTGAACAGAAAGCTTCCGGCTGCAATGCTGATGATCGCGTTCACGATCTGCTCAAAGACCTGCGAGCAGGCCGTGGGGATCATCGTCTGGCGCCCCTGGAAGTAACCACGGAACACACCGAGATACGCCATGATCCATACGGTCGGAGCCAGTGTTTTCAATGCGAATGCCGCATACGGCATAAAAAAGACTTCTCTCGCGAAGAAGTCTGCTCCGAACCAGATGACTGCGCAGGCCGCAGCGCCGACTGCCGTCGCATAGCAGAGGGCCGCCCGCAGGATCCGGTCCGCGTTGCGGTACTGTCCGCCTGCCAGTCTGGCCGCGATCATTTTTGACACTGCAAGAGGGAGACTGTAGGAGGAGAGGAGCAGCGCAATGTTATAAACGTTGAACGCCGTTCCGTAATATCCCATTCCCTCGTCGCCGATAATATTGATCATCGGGATGCGATACGCGATCCCGATGATTCTCACTGCAATGGAAGCGATGGCAAGTATGCTTCCCTGCACAACAAAATTCGATTCTTTTGCTGAAGCCTGTCTCGCGCGGCTTCTTCCTTTACTTTCCATAAATCTTCACCTTATTATACTTGTCTGTACCGATGATACAGATCCAGGTTTTTCCTTTATTCAGTGTAATTTCATTTCCATCCAGGTCATAATAATGGGTCACACCGAATTCACCGTCTTTTTTCCATGTGATCTTCTGGCATTTTCCGTTGGTAAAATAAAATCCCTCTTGGCCTGTATGTACATTGATGTTCAGGTACGGTGTTGTCGCATAATAGCCCCACTCCACATACTGGAAAATGATGTTTTTCACCTCAATAAGCCCCTCATTTCCCTTGTGGTGGGCTCCATACTGGAATCTGTGATATACGCCGTCTTTTTCCTGATATTCGAACCACGGATCGTTGTTTCCGTATCCCGGGATCACCTTGTAGGCAATCTCGCCGTCCGGCACGATCTGCTCGTCTCCTTTTGCAAACTGAAAATGGCCCTCGTAGGAATCGTCATACTCCGTCCTGTATCCCAGTTTTTCGATGGCGGCTTTGATCCTGTCGCCGCTTGCGTAGGCGTTGTGAGGCTGCTTTTTATCGCTTGAGCGGTAAAATGCAGTTGTTCCGATTCCTTCGATTCCGTTAATGTTGTCTACGTTTTTCAGATACGGAAGCGCAAAGCTGCTCTGGCCGAAATGGGCGTAGATCGCATCGTACTCGCGCGCAAAATACGTGAAATACGTTCTGCAGCTTCTGACAGATCCGATCCGTTCCAGATCGTCGTAATCCTCGATCAGAGCCATATAGCGGTGAATATCGCCCTCCATCGGCGCCTCATAGACAACACCGGCCCTGTTGATTCCGTACTGAGGCAGAGCCTCCTTATCGTTGCTCATCATAATGGCAAGCGGCCGCCGGTTTCCCTGCTTTACGTCGATCATCTCACCGGTCAGATAGCTGCGGATCTTTCCATCCACTTCGACCCTCTCATCCGGTTCTTCACTCACAGTCACCGCCTCTGTGGAGGGCTCTGTCTCCAGGACGACCGCCTTCGTCGTCTCCTCCACGCGCGTCTGGGCCTCTGTCTCCGTCGTGACGGAAACCTCTTCATATTTCTTACCGCAGCCTGCGAGGACCGCCGCCGCCATCATAATAACCATTCCTGTAAGGATCCATCTGCCCTGCTTTTTCATCTTCGGTAACCCCTCCGTTCCAGAATTTCACTCTGCATGCGCTCCATTTCCAGGCGTTCCCCGTCTTCCATATGGTCATAACCGCTAAGATGAAGCATGCTGTGAGCAACTAAAAACGCTAACTCCCGCGTCTCTGAGTGTCCGAATTTTTCCGCCTGTTCCTTCACCTTCTCCACGGAGATCACGATATCCCCCAACATCAGCTCCCCGGTGTCAGGATTAAAGTATTCCTCCGGCGTCTCTTCAAGGCCGGAGAAATCACCGGGCGTCTCAAAATCGCACATGGGGAACGACAGCACGTCCGTCGGATTGTCGATCTCCCTCATGTCCCGGTTGATTTCGCGGATCCCCTCGTTGTCTGTCAGCAGCACGTTGACTTCCGTATCGTAGGGACATTCCACGTAGTCCACCGACTCCTCTATCACATTCTTTATGATCTCCTCATACGGAAGATCCAGGCGTTCTGCCGCCTCATACTCAATGGTTACTGTCATGCTTTCGTACCTCCCGGTTCTTTCCGCGCGCCTCGTACTCATCGTAAGCCTTGACGATCTTCTGTACTAACGGATGGCGGACCACATCCTCACTGGTGAAATAGCAGATCCCGATATCATCGATATTTTTCAGGATCTTAAGGGCCGTATCGAGTCCTGAAACCGTACCGTAGGGCAGGTCTTTCTGGGACTGGTCTCCGGTTATGATCACCTTGGAGCCGAATCCGATACGCGTCAGAAACATCTTCATCTGAGCCTGGGTCGTATTCTGCGCCTCATCGAGGATAATAAACGCATTGTCCAGCGTCCGCCCTCTCATATAGGCTAACGGCGCCACCTCGATCAGGCCCTTTTCGGCGTTGTGCAGGTAGCTTTCCGCTCCCATGATCTGGTACAGAGCATCATATAACGGTCTCAGGTACGGGTCGATCTTGCTCTGAAGATCCCCCGGCAGGAATCCCAGCTTCTCTCCGGCCTCGATTGCCGGCCTTGTCAGGATGATCCGGTTCACCTCTCCGTTCTTAAATGCCTGGATCGCCATTGCCATGCCCAGGTACGTCTTTCCGGTTCCTGCGGGTCCAACGCCGAATACGATCATTTTCTTCCGGATCAGATCCAGATACTGTTTCTGCCCCAGCGTTTTGGGCCTCACCGGTTTCCCGTTGATCGTGTGACAGACAATATCCTTATCGATCTCCAGAAGCTCACCGTCCTTCCCCTCGAACGAGAGGGCCAGGGCATAATCCACATTCTGCTCCCCGATCTCCTCGCCGCGCATGGAGAGGGAGATCAGCGTGGAAAAGACACTTTTTGCCTTTTTTACCGCATGGTCCGGGCCGATGACCTTGATCTCACCGTCCCTCGCGATCATAGATACGTGGAGCGTTCGCTCGATTTTCTTCAAATAGCAGTCAAACTGTCCGCAGACCTTCCTTTCGTGTTCCGCGGGGATGTCAATTATCGTCTCAATTACACTCATTTACTTTTTCATTCTCCTCATGTTTTTCCGGAGGCGGGACTTCTTTCGCAATGTCTTCCACTGCCGTCAGTGTTCCCGTGATCTGCCACCCGGATTCACTTTGCTCTATTTTACCATTGTTACCGAGTATTTGTACACCTTTTTCCGATAATTTTTCCTCATATTCCCGCAGATAAGATTCACAGGCATTTGCCGCGTCAGCCTCCGTATATGTTCTTTCATAAGGAACATACTCATACGCCTCCGAGATCCCCACAAAGACCGGGAGATAAAAATTCCGGAAAAGCTTCAGCTGATACCGTTTCGTCACGGTTTCCGCAAATTCCGCCTGAGGGAACGGAAGCTGCCACGAAAGTACATGTCCGAATCCTTCAACCAGTATTCCGTACCGGACTTTTCCCGTTCTGGCCCGGACGGTTTCCGTGAGGGGCAGGGTTTTCCGGATCACATGAACTGTGCTGGCATAAATATCCGCATCCGCGCGGATCTCATGGCTGTTCACCAGCGTCTCGGAATCATCGTAGATCGGAATCGTTCCGTCCACCAGGAGATCGCCCTCCGCAACCTGGTCGCCCTCCTTTACAAGCGCGATGCCGCTCCGCATCACGATACGGACAACGGTGCCTGCTTTCGCGGCTGCCAGATCACATGGGGACGTTTCCTTCACGATCGGAGCCGAAAGCGCCTCATTTTCCTTTACGCGTACCGTAAGTCTCGTGCCTTTGATCTCTGCCGAAACCCACGTGATCTCCGGAAACCGGCTTCGGATCCCGCTCTCAAGCGCCTCACAGGATATCTTTCCTTTTCTCATTCCGCAGGTCACCGGCAGTGATTCCATATAGTGAAGAAGCATTTCATCCGTGAACCTCCGGTTCCCTTCAAAGGAAATATCCCATATGTAAAAGGACATAACATAGAGGATCAGGAAAAAGGCGAGCACTCCCGCCGCCAAAAGCTCCCTGTGTCTGTTTCTGTATAAAAAAAAGGGAAGACCGTATCTCCCTCTGATCTTTAGCCGCACACCTGCCTTTTTCGCCACCGGTTTCATTTTCTTAAAATCCTCCGGTGTGGTCCAGAAAAAGGCCCCTGCATTTCTTCCGCAGTCTTTCGGATCCCCGATACCGGAAATGTCACGGATCATAAGGTTTCTGTTGGCCGCAATATTAAAAAATCTCTCATTGTCAGTTCCCGTGATCTCCACGCGGACGCCGCCCCGCAGAAAAAACGTAACGGATCCCGTCAAATCCTCTCACCTCTCACTCAAAGGTCACCGATTCAAAACGTCCTGTGATTTCCATCTCATCTCTGTCGTACCAGCGGATGCAGAGGTTCTTCCCCGTGACGGTCACCTGGTACCGTTTCCCCTGGATCCGGATTCCGGTCTCCGAATAGATCAGAATGCTCCTGTAGTTTTCGATCCGGACTCTTGTGCGCCCGAGAAACGTAAGGAGCGTCTCCCCGCGCGTCACATCCTGCCAGAGTCCGGGAGGAGTCTGGCTTTTTATTTTTGTCTTTTTCTCTTCCGTTGGCCCAAACTTCGCCTTTTGCATCGCAGATGTCCCGCTTTCCCGGAGTCTCATGTAAGTATATGCGAAAAAAAAGAAGATATCCCGAAACGGAATATCTTCTTAAGGTTTTAATTATTAGTTATATTTGCGCTTTCTGGCAGCTTCTGACTTCTTTTTGCGTTTTACGCTTGGCTTCTCATAATGCTCTCTTTTACGAATTTCCTGCTGGATACCTGCCTGTGCACAATTTCTCTTGAAACGGCGAAGAGCGTTATCCAATGTCTCGTTCTCTTTTACAACAACATTTGACATAGTCTCACCTAACCTCCCCTCAGTTGTAGATTATGCTTCAATACACAACTGTATAGGGTAAAATTTTACCCATGAAAGATATATAATCTCTCACACGCACAAATCTTATTATAGCATAAATTGGTAAATAGTCAACTGTTTTTCAGAAATTAATCTAATATTTAAAACCATAGCTGCCATATTTTTCAGCAGAAACCGTTTTATTATTAATGAATCTCCTAAATAACGACATCATAAGGAAGTGTACTGCCTTATCACAGAAAATACAGCTCCCGTCCTATGACTTATTTATTTTCTGGTCATACTATAGGCTCTAGGAATAATCTGGATACTTGCATAACCACCGGTAGGCGGATAAAGATTTTTTGTATACACACCTTTTGCAGATAAATATAATGATGCTGAATCGTAGTCAATAACATTTCCCGCTGCATCTTTGTAGAAAATGTCTGCTTTACCG
>JALEWG010000231.1 GCA_022788065.1 Lachnospiraceae bacterium
GGAATCAATACTTCATCTGATGCTGCCAGGGCATTGATGGTAATCATACCTAAAGATGGCATACAATCTATCAAAACCGCATCGTACCGGTCTTTTACCTTGTTTAATATCTGTTTTAGGACAAACTCACGGCTCATAGCATTTACAAGCTGAACCTCAGTTCCTGCCAATCCGATATTGGAACAGATAATATCAAATCCCTCATCCTGATGTCGAATAAAACAATCATCCGGAATATCTTCATCATGTAAGACCATTTCCATAAGTGTCGTTAATGTTTCATTGCTGTCATCACAATCTCTATAACCAAATCCTGCCGACACATCCGACTGAGGATCCGCATCGACAATAAGAACTTTTTTATTCTTAAGAGCCAAACCAACTCCCAAGTTAGCGGCACATGCTGATTTTCCCGTTCCGCCTTTCTGGTTTACAACAGATATAATTCTTGCCATATTTTTCCTTACCTTTCTTTGATGTGAAATAAAAAGGACTGAACTAGACAGCCAGAACCAATGTCCTGTACGAGCTAATTCAGTCCAAATAATAAAAATATTCAATTATCACCGCTTTCATGATATAGTAAAGATATCTCAGCCATGTACTGAAATCTTTTTCTATTTCAATTAGATTTTTATAAAAGATCGGCCTTTCCTTCATAAATTCGTTAATCTGCTACGAAAATTATTTAGGACTAAATCGCTAGAGCCCTTTTATTATAAGGGGTTCTGCCTTGTGTCATTATAATAACACAAGCACCTCCGTTTAAAATATTCATCATGGGCACGGGAAGCTCACAGCCGGCAACGCCGCCGAGATACCGATACAGCGGCATATGAAGGGCATTGGCTGCCGCTCTGGCCACTGCAAGTGACACGGAGAGGATCGCATTGGCGCCCAGCCGGTCCTTGTTTTTGCTCCCGTCAGCCTCACAGAGAAGCCTGTCGATCCTCCTCTGATCCATAGCATTTTCAAATAAAACGGCTTCCGAAAGCTCCGTGTTCACATGCTCCACGGCTTTTTTTACTCCCTTTCCCAGATACCTGCCGCCGCCGTCCCGTAGCTCCGCCGCCTCATTTTTTCCCGTGGAAGCGCCGGACGGGACGGAAGCACGCCCCACCGCGCCGCACTCCAGCTCCACCTCAGTCTCCACTGTGGGATTTCCCCTGGAATCCAGAATCTCTCTGGCATGCACACTGGTGATTTCATAATTCATATCCATAAAAAATGGCCTCCTTACCGTAAGATTCCTACCGTAAGGATAGCCATTTTTTACATTTCTTATTCAGATTTCCTTAGGCGCGAAGCTCGATTCCCATGCTCTTTAATCCGTTTAAGATCTTGTTCATGGCGCCGGTCACTTCTTTCTCCTCCAGTGTATGATCCTTTGCACGGAATACGATGGAGTATGCCACGGACTTGAAGCCCGCTGTGATCTGGGAGCCCTCGTAAATATCGAACAGGCTGTAGCTTTCCAGGATCTTTCCGCCTCTCTGCTCGATCATGGCTTCAATCTGTCCCACGAGAACCTCTTTCGGTACAACCATGCTGATATCGCGGGTAACTGCCGGATATTTTGCAATTCCCGTATACTTGCGGTCGAAGGATGTGAATTCCAGTACGGACGGCATATCCAGAACTGCCACGTATGCCTTTTCACCGATCTTATAATTGTCCAGCACATCCGGATGAACCTCTCCAATATAACCGATCACAGTATCATTGTATACAATGTTCGCCTGTCTGCCCGGGTGCAGGAAGGTCTTTCCGGCATTCGGATCATAGTGCGGGCGCTTATGCATGCCAGCCTTGTCGAAGAATTCCTCCACAACTCCTTTCATGGTGAAGAAATCGCCCTCGCCGTACATGCCGAGCGTGAACTGCATTCTTTCGTCCGGCAGTTCTGTGAGCGGAAGGCTCTTCGGAAGGTATACGTTTGCCATCTCGTAAAGGCGTACATTCTTGTTTCTTCTGTTGTAGTTGGTGGACAGGGAGGACAGCATGCCGTTTAACGGCAGTGTGCGCATGATGCTGAAATCCTCGCCTAACGGGTTGGAGATCACAACAGTCTGTCTCAGTACATCGTCTGCCGGGATGCACAGTTTATCGAACACCTTCGGGCTTTCAAAGGAATAGGTCATTGCCTCGGAGAATCCGCAGAACTCCGCCACTTCCCTTGCCACTTCCTCCACTCTCAGTTTATAGGAGAGCTTGCCGGTGGTCGCCTCGCCGGTCGGAAGTGTGGTTCCGATCTTGTCATAACCGTAGAATCTTGCCACTTCCTCCGCCAGATCCGCCATGCGGTGGATATCCTGTCTCCATGTCGGTGCGACGATCTCATTGGTCTTTTCGTCATAGCGAAGCTCGATCTTTTCCATGTATTTTAACATGGTTTCCGGAGCGATATCGGTTCCCAGAAGCGCGTTGATCTTTTCCGGATCAAATTTCACTCGGGATTCCTCGGCTTTTACCGGATATACGTCGATCATGCCTCCGACTACTTCTCCGGCGCCCAGCTCCTCGATCAGCTGACAGGCGCGGTTTACGGCTTCCTCAGCCGTGTTGGGATCCAGTCCCTTTTCATATTTTCCGGATGCATCGGTGCGAAGGCCGACCTTCTTTGCTGACAGACGGATGTTTGTGCCGTCGAACGTTGCGCACTCGAATACCATCGTCTTCACATCATCTGTGATCTTGGAGTTCTCACCGCCCATGATTCCTGCGATTCCCACTTCCTTCTCGCCATCGTTGATCATAAGTACGGTGTGGTCCAGATTTCTCATCTGTCCATCCAGCGTCTGGAACGTATCGCCGTCCTTGGCGCATTTCACAACGATCTCGTGGCCTGCAAGAAGATCGTAATCAAATGCATGCATGGGCTGGCCGTATTCTTCCATAATATAGTTTGTAATATCGACGATATTGTTGATCGGGCGGATTCCGGATGCGGCAAGGCGTCTCTGCATCCACTCCGGTGACGGAGCCAGTTTGATATTCTTTACCATTCTCGCGCAGTATCTCTTGCAGAGTTTGGTATCCTCTACGGTAACTTTCAGATAATCATTGATATCCTCGCAGTTTCCTGTCTCTGTAACAACCGGCGGGCAAAACGTCTTTCCAAAAGTGGCAGCCGCTTCTCTCGCGATGCCGATCACGCTGTAGCAGTCCACACGGTTCGACGTGATCTCGTACTCAAACACAGTGTCATGAAGGCCGAGAACTTCCACTGCATCAGTACCGACCTCTGTATCCTCGGGAAGAATGTAGATACCCTCTTCCGGAGCATTCGGATACATGTTACGGTCAGAACCCAGCTCCTCAATAGAGCACATCATGCCGTCGGATTCGATTCCGCGAAGCTTGCCTTTTTTGATACGGATTCCTTCTTCCGGGAGCGGGCCGCCGTCATGGCCTCCTGCAACCTTTCCGCCATCCAGAACGACCGGAACCTTATCTCCGACTTTCACATTGTGTGCGCCGGTCACGATCTGAATTCTCTGATCCCCGATGTTCACCTGACAGATGATCAGTTTATTTGCGTCCGGATGCGGCTCGATAGATTCGATCTGACCCACAACGATCTTCTCCAGATTCTTATCGAGATGCTCAAATCCCTCAACTTTTGTACCTGTTAAGGTCATGGCGTCGGTGTATTCCTGTGCGTCCACGTCCAGATCCGGGACATATGCTTTAATCCAGGATAATGCTGTATTCATAATCTGTATTCTCCAATCTATATCGAATTTCTCTTTTTCGCTGTACGATTTTCCTGTAGCAGGACTTAGAACTGTTTCAGGAAACGGATATCGTTCTCGTACAGAAGTCTCATGTCATCGATCTCATACTTTAACAGTGCGATACGCTCCAGACCCACGCCGAACGCAAAGCCGGTATATTCCTCCGGATCGATTCCGCACATTTCCAGTACATGCGGATGAACCATGCCGCAGCCCAGGATCTCGATCCAGCCGGAGCCTTTACAGAACCGGCAGCCTTTTCCGCCGCACTTGAAGCAGCTGACATCCACCTCGGCGCTGGGCTCTGTAAACGGGAAATGATGCGGACGGAACTTTACCTTTGTGTCCTCTCCGAACAGTTCTTTCGCGAACTCGGCTAATGTTCCCTTGAGGTCTGCAAATGTAATGTGCTTATCAATGACAAGACCCTCGATCTGGTGGAAGGACGGGGAATGGGTCGCATCCACTTCGTCAGAACGGAATACACGTCCCGGAGCGATCATGCGGATCGGCGGCTTCTGCTTCTCCATGACACGTGCCTGAACCGGAGAAGTCTGGCTTCTCAGAAGAATCGAATCATTAATATAGAAGGTATCCTGCTCATCTCTTGCCGGATGTCCCTTCGGAATATTCAGCTTTTCGAAGTTATACATATCGTACTCGACTTCCGGACCTTCCACTACCTCGTAGCCCATGCCCACGAAAATCCGCTCTACCTCTTCCAGAGCGATGGAGTTCGGATGTTTATGACCGGTATTGGCTTTCTTTGCCGGGAGTGTTACGTCGATCACTTCCCGCTTCATCTGCTCTTCACGGGCTTTCTTTGCCAGTGCAGCTTTTGTTTCCTCCAGCTTCTGTTCGATCATCTCTCTGACTTCGTTGACCATTTGCCCTACCTTCGGACGATCCTCCGGAGCCACATCCTTCATGCTCTTTAATACGCCGGTCAGCTCACCTTTCTTTCCGAGATACGCCACACGGATCTCATTCAGCCTCTCCAGCGCGTCGGCAGCCTCCATTTTTGCGAGGGCTTCCGATTTGATTCTCTCTAACTGTTCTTTCATAAGTACGTTTTTTCCTCCAATCTCAATTTTCGCGGCATGAGCATCCCCGCGGACACTTTTTTCAGGAATTTTTCAGAAAATTTCCAATAAAAAATCCCTGATACACTGATTGATCAGCGTATCAGGGACGAATGATCCGCGGTACCACCCCGATTCCTGCCATCGGCAGGCTCTTTTCACTCCGCGTAACGTGCAGATAACGTCACAGCCTACTGTTCATTCAGCTGCGCAGCTCCGGTGTGAAATTTAGTATCCTGTCTGAACCCGGGATCGCTTCCAGCCGCTGACGCTCCCTCTCTGTCGGAAAACAGGTACCTGATGCACCTTCCATGCCTTTCTGATATGATTGCTGTCTACTATATTAACGATACTGTTCAAAAAAGTCAAGGCTTTCCGAAAAAATCCCGTGGAATTTCCTCTATTCCCGCCGAACGATCTGAAATCCGGCGGAAACCTTCCGACTGTCTCCGGTATTTTCATCCGTAAACTCTTTGCCGATCACATAATATCCGGAATCCAATTCCCCGAAAATCTGTCCGATATCCACTTCCAGGACAGCGCTTTTCCCGCCTCCCAGGATATAGGCGATCTCCTCCCAGGCCACATTCTCCTTTTGAGGTATTTCCTTCCATTCGGTTCCATCAAACCGTTGCAATGATACCGGGGCTCCGTAGAAAAGCTGCCGGTTCAATCGGTTCTCCACAGTCATCAAAACCACCGGCCCCTCTTCTCCCTCTGTTACATCGGTAACCTCTGCCGTGATCCAGGTTCCCGTATCCGAGACCGGCATCAGGTACGCGCCCGCACTCTTTCCCTCGGCTCCGTACACCGCATCCGTCCTGAGGATCCAGCCATACTCCGCTCTGCTCCCGTTTTCCCATTCGCAGAGCAGACGAAAGCCCCGGAAGACTCCGCCTTTCTGATACGTGGAGGAATCCCTGCTTTTCAGAGCATGAAGGTTGGGTGAGAGTATCATGGCAATCATTCCCTCCTCCGGTTCCACCTCCTCTTTCTTCACGGTCCCGGAGCCAAACGGTCCATTTCCTCCCTCATCCAGGACGAGATCCTCGATCCGTACATAGTCGGGCTCCGTGCCGTTTCGGAATTCCACGCGAATCTCTGTTCCCAGTCTGACATACGGAACCTTATTCTCACTGCCTGCCAACTTTGACAGCGGATCGTCTCCGCAGGCGATCACAGTCTGTGTCTGCTCTTCCGCACGGTGATAGGGGGATTCCTGCTCCGCCTCCTTTACGAGTGTATACCCGCCGGCTGCCGACGGAATCTTAAGTTCCGGGTCCCCATATGTAACACGAATCTCCGGTATCCTGACACGCTGTTCGGCTGTCAGAATCCCGTACTCCGTTTCTTTTGTATCTGTCTCTACTGCCTGTTCCCGTTCTCTGACGTCTTCCGTCTCTGTTCTTTCCTCTTCCGTACGTCCGTAAGGAACTGCCGTCCGACAGCCGGAAAGAAGCAGACAGAACGCAAACAGGAGTCCTGTGCCAATGGATCGAAACATAAAAAGAATTCCTCCTTTCCCATGTTAATCTCTACTAAAAGAATAACACAAGTCGGGAAGAATTCCTTTTATAAAACCTTACTCTTTTTTTAATCTTTTCGCAATATTCCCGTGTCCTCGACACAGAACTCCTTCTCCAGATCTCTGACGCCGGATTCACCGGTCACACGGAGGCCGTAATCCTTAAGAAGAGCCGCTGTCTTCCCCATGCCATCTGTCAGTGTATGGGAAAAGGTACCGTCATAGATTCCGTCCGATCCACAGGAAGGACTGCGTTCCTTCAGGATCGCAATCGTACAGCCGTATTTTTCTGCCTCCCTAAGCGCAAGATCCGCGCCCATAAGGAATTCTGCAGTCACATCACGCCCCTCCGTATTGACGACCATCCCGTCCGATTCCCGGATCTCGGCGGCCGGACGCGGAGTCGGAAGTCCGCCCATCTGCTCCGGACATACCATATGGAATATGGCCTTTCCCTCCATCTTTTTCATGAAATCCAGAAGTTCTTCGCTTCTGTTATTTTTGCCGTCCCATTTGCAGTTTTCACCTGCCAGGCACGCGCTAACAAGAATATGCAGCATTGTATTCACCGGTCCGATTACTGATTCTTTTTATTGATCATGGCTCTCTTTCTGAGCGTCGGATCCAGAATCTTCTTTCTGATACGCAGGCTCTTCGGAGTTACCTCCAGAAGCTCGTCCGTATCGATAAAGTCAAGACACTGCTCAAGACTCATCTCAAGCGGCGGCGTCAGCTTCAGCGCCTCGTCCGCACTGGAAGAACGGGTGTTGGTCAGCTTCTTTGTCTTGCAGACATTGAGTTCGATATCCTCCGCCTTCGGGCAGGAGCCAACAACCATACCGGAGTAGACCTTCACACCAGGTCCGATAAACAGAGTTCCTCTCTCCTGCGCATTGAACAGACCATACGTGATGGATTCACCGGCCTCAAACGCGATCAGGGAACCGTTCTTTCTGTAGCTTAAATCTCCCTTGTAAGGAGCATAGCCGTCGAAAATCGTATTCAGGATTCCGTTTCCTTTTGTATCAGTCATGAATTCGCCCCGGTATCCGATCAGGCCTCTGGACGGAATCGCAAATTCCAGTCTTGTATAACCACCGTTCGCCGGGCTCATTCCCTGAAGCTCTCCTTTGCGGCTTGTGAGCTTCTGAATTACAGAGCCGGAAAACTCTTCCGGAACATCCACATAAGCAAGCTCCATGGGCTCCAGCTTCCTGTTTCGCTCGTCATATTTGTAAATTACTTCCGCTTTGCTGACCGCAAACTCAAAGCCTTCCCGTCTCATATTCTCGATCAGTACGGACAGATGCAGTTCACCACGTCCGGAAACTTTAAAGCAATCCGCGGAATCCGTTTCCTCCACCCGGAGGCTGACATCCGTATTCAGCTCACGGAACAGGCGGTCACGGATATGACGGGATGTTATATACTTTCCTTCCTGACCGGCTAACGGGCTGTCGTTGACCATGAAGTTCATGGAGATCGTCGGCTCGGAGATCTTCTGGAACGGGATCGCCTCCGGGTTTTCAGGAGAACAGATCGTGTCGCCTATGTGGATATCGGAAATACCGGAAATTGCCACGATGGAACCGATCTCGGCGCTCTGTACCTCCACACGGTTCAGACCGTCAAATTCATAGAGTTTTCCGATTTTTACCTTTCTCATCTTATCCGGATCATGGTGGTTTACGATCACACACTCCTGGTTGACGCGGATCGAACCATTATCAATTTTGCCGATTCCGATTCTTCCCACATACTCGTTATAGTCAATGGTACTGATCAGAATCTGTGTATCTGCCTCCGGATCTCCCTCCGGAGCCTCGATATAATCGATAATCGTCTCGAAAAGCGGACTCATATCCACTCCTGGATCATCGATATTCTTCTTTGCAAAGCCTGCACGGGCGGAAGCAAATACGAACGGACAGTCAAGCTGCTCGTCGGACGCGTCCAGATCCATAAAAAGTTCCAGCGTCTCGTCGATCACCGCCTCCGGTCTTGCCTCCGGCCGGTCGATCTTATTGATGCAGACGATCACACGAAGATCCAGTTCCAACGCTTTCTGAAGCACAAACTTGGTCTGCGGCATCGGGCCTTCAAACGCGTCTACGACAAGAATCACGCCGTCCACCATTTTCAGGACACGCTCCACTTCGCCTCCGAAATCCGCATGGCCTGGGGTATCGATAATATTGATCTTGATTCCTTTATAAAAAACTGCCGTGTTTTTGGACAGAATTGTGATTCCACGTTCTCTCTCGATGTCGTTGGAGTCCATGACACGCTCCACAACTTCCTGATTTTCACGGAATACGCCGCTCTGCTTAAGGAGCTGATCTACCAACGTAGTTTTGCCGTGGTCAACATGGGCGATAATTGCTACGTTTCTGATGTCATTGCGCTTGATCTTCATAAAAATCCTCTTTCCTGATTCAGTATCAAATAATAGCCTTGTCAAATTTTCCGACTCCACATTATAGCACCGCCGAAAACAAATTGCAATAAAAACTTACTCATCAAACAGGATTACTTCTTTATTTAAAAGGCCATACCAGATCTCATCGCCCTTTTCTATGACAGCTCCGCCGCTTGTTCCCTCCGTGATCTTCTTTTCCAGATCTCCGTAGCGCGCCACCGGCACCAAAAGCCGGAATTCAACCTTATCCGTGTAGACACTGTCCAGGACTGTAATCTTTTCCTGTCCGAGAATATACTGGATCTTTCCGACGCCCGTGTAATCTGTCCGGACTGTCATCTCAAACGCCCGGAGCTTTTCCACCACCCTGCTCATGGCGAGGCCTTCCTTCACCGCGCCGGAATACGCTCTCACAAGTCCGCCTGTCCCCAGGAGCGTACCGCCGAAATATCTGGTCACCACGACGCACATATTATGGATGTCCTCGCCTAAGAGCACATCAAGCATGGGGCGACCCGCAGTCTGTGCAGGCTCTCCGTCATCACTGCATCTTGTCAGTTCATGATTCTTTCCTATTGTAAAGGCAGAACAGTGATGCCTGGCATCCCAGTATTTCTTTTTTACCTCCGCAATAAAGGCGACCGCTTCCTCTTCGGATTTTACCGGTCGCGTCTCAGCGATAAACCGCGAGTTCTTTACCTCGATCTCACCCTCACCGCCCTCGTACAGAATTTTATAGCTGTCCGCCATCTTCATCTCTCCCTTTCCGCGGATCCATGTTCCTTCTGTATTTAACCACATGTTTCCAAAATTGTAATTATTTCTTCATATTTCCCCACTTTGCCGTCAAAAATATCATAATACAAACCAATTAAATCCACAATAGGTATTTATTATTCAAACGAAGTTTGCTATAATGAGAGAATGATAAAGGAGGCTTCCTGAATGAACTATGGAAAAAATGAAGTAACTCGAAAGCTCAGGAAATCCAGATCAAAAACCGAAAAGGTAGCCAACAAGCTGATCCTGCTTCTGATCAAGCTGCTCTTTGTGCTTCTGGCTTTCCTTTTTGTTCTGGGCGTCAGTCTGGGTTACGGCGTATTCAAAGGGATCATTGACTCCGCTCCCGAAATAGACGTGGCCAGTATCGAGCCCAGCGGCTTCGCCACGATGGTTTATGACAGCGAAGGAAATCTCACCGAGACACTGGTAAAATCAGGTGCAAACCGGCTGGAGGCGTCATATGAGGAGCTTCCGCAGTGTCTGATCGACGCGTTTGTCGCGATCGAGGACGAGCGGTTCTGGACCCATAAGGGCATCGACTTCCGGGCAATTCTCCGTGCCGCGTACGGTATCCTGACCAATGATCCCGCGGGCGGCGGCAGCACTCTGACTCAGCAGCTGATCAAAAACAACATTTTTGCAGGCGGAAATGAAGATACCTTCGGGGAAAAGCTTGAGCGAAAGATCCAGGAACAGTACCTGGCGGTCCAGCTGGAAAAGACGATGGATAAGAAGATTATCCTGAAAAACTACCTGAATACCATCAACCTTGGAAACAACACACTCGGCGTTAAGGCAGCGGCAAAGCGCTATTTTGACAAGGACGTATCGGATCTGACTCTCTCCGAAGCGACCGTTATCGCCGGCATCACACAGAACCCGACCAAATTTAATCCTCTCTCAGAAAAAGGCCGGGCCAACAATGAGGATAAACGCAGGATCATCCTGCAGTACATGTATGAGCAGGGAAAGATTACGAAGGAGGAACAGGAGGAGGCGCTGGCGGACGACGTCTATTCCAGGATCCAGAACGTGGATCTCGTGACAAAGGAAAATCAGACTCCGTATTCCTACTTTACCGATGAACTGACCGAACAGGTCATGACCGCTCTGCAGGAGAAAAAGGGCTACACGGAGACTCAGGCTTACAATCTCCTATATTCCGGCGGACTTTCCATCTTCACGACGCAGGATCCGAAGCTTCAGAAGATCGTCGATGAAGAGATCAACAATCCTGACAATTACGACGTGGTTTACTATTCTGTGGATTACAGGCTCTCTGTCCAGCATGAGGACGGCACCACTACCCACTACTCCGCCGAGAGTATGAAAAAATACTACCGGACCGATCTCGGGCAGAATTATTATAACGGTCTCTTCAATACTAAGGAAGACGCTCAGAAAGCAGTAGAAGGCTACAAAAACGCCATGGTTAAAGATACCGATACCGTCATCGGTGAGACAGCCTACTATATTCTGCAGCCGCAGATCTCTTTCGTGCTGATCGATCAGAAGACCGGGTACGTCAAAGCCATCAGCGGCGGCCGGGGTGACAAAGAGATCAGCCGTTCCTTAAACCGCGCGACCAACGTTCTCAGACAGCCCGGATCCGCGTTTAAGGTGATCACGGCCTTTGCTCCCGCGATCGACACCTGTGGGGCAACGCTCGGAACCGTCTACTACGATGCTCCATACACAGTCGGAAGCAAAACCTTCCGGAACTGGTATTCCAGCAAAGGTTATATGGGATACAGCAATATTCGGGACGGTATCGTCTATTCCATGAATATCGTTGCGGTCCGCTGCCTGATGGAAACCGTAACACCGGAACTGGGCGTGGAATACGCGAGAAGCTTCGGCATCACTTCCCTTACCGATACCGACTATAATGCGGCCACAGCCCTCGGCGGAATCACACTTGGCGTATCCAATCTGGAACTGACTGCCGCATACGCAACAATCGCCAACGGCGGTATTTATACCAAACCTGTTTTCTTTACAAAGATTCTGGACCATGACGGCAAGGTCATTCTGGAAAATGAGCCGGAAACCAAGCGGGTCTTAAAAGATTCCACTGCATTCCTTCTGACAGACTCACTTGCCCAGTCCATGGAAAGCAGCCGCATGTATGCTTCCCCTGGTGTAAATCTGAACTCCACCAGCCCGGCAGCCAATATTCCCGGAATGTCCAATGCCGGTAAATCCGGTACCACGACAAGCAACAATGATATCTGGTTTGTGGGTTACACTCCGTACTACACAGCCGGAATCTGGTCCGGGTGCGATGATAACCAGAAAATATCAGCGATTGGAAGCAGCACCTCCTACCACAAGATCATCTGGCGAAAGATCATGACCCGTGTCCATGATGGACTCGCAGACGTGGGCTTTGAGGTTCCTGATTCCGTTGAAGCCGTCGAGATCTGCCGGAAATCCGGTGCGAGGCCGATACCCGGAGTCTGCGAGAATGATCCCAGAGGCAGTGCTGTCTACACAGAGTATTTCGCTAAAGGAACAGCTCCCACGGAGGTATGCACCCATCATTCCACAAGTACGATCTGTTCAGAATCCGGCGGCACTCCGACAGAATACTGTCCGGAATCCTCGCGTGCTGTGACTACCATTATGGTTCTTCCGCCCAACGAAACCGGAGCAACCGATGACTCCAACTACGTACAACCCGGTCCGTGTACCGTCCATACGGCACCGGAATCCGTTGCTCCGTCGGACGACGAATCAGCCGACGGCTCTTCCATCACGGAAACCGTTCCTTTAGGACCCGGCTATGTGGGGCCCGGCTACGTGAGCCCCGGTTATGTGAGCCCCGGTTATTCCGGTCCGGGAAACCGCGGTCCCGGGAACTATGGTCCGTAGTTTTATATGACACTGAATCATGACAAAAAGAAGCAGTATGAATTTCCCCTGAAAGGAAATCCACACTGCTTCTTTTTCATCAGTCGAAAGAGCCTGTCGATCAGTCTTCCTCCGGCTCGTAATCATGTTTTAAAATCAGTAGTCTCGCAATTCTGTGGTTCTCATCCACATGTTTCACGAGTATCGTATACTGTCTATAATCAAACGCGTCAAACTCCGTAGGCATGGCCCCGATTTTTTCCGTTGCCCATCCTCCGACAGTCGTACAATCGCTTTCAAGCTTTTCGTCGTCCAGATCCAGATTGTCGCAGAATTCACTGAGATTCATATCCCCGGAACACTCAAACCGGTTGGGGGACAGCTCCTGCCAGTCATTGACGATATCGTCATTCTCATCCCAGATCTCGCCGACAAGCTGCTCGAGAACGTCTTCCATCGTTACAATTCCCATGGTTCCGCCGTATTCATCGGCTACGATCGCCATATGGGTCTGCCTGGAACGGAATTCGTTGAGGATCGCATGGAGCTTCATACTCTTCGGGATATAGACCGGCTCCAGAAGGAGAGATTTCAGTTCCACATGGTCGTTTTCCATCAGTTCCTTAAACAGGTGCTTCACGTAAAGGATTCCAACCACATGATCGATGGTCCGGTCATAAACCGGGAAGCGGGAAAACTGTGTCTCACTGATCGTCTGAAGGATATAATCCATACTGTCATTGATCTCGAAGCCGATCACATCGATTCTCGGTGTCAGAATATCCGCCGCATCCTGATCTGTGAATTCCAGCGCCGACTGCAGAAGATCCGTCTGGTTCTCATCGATGATCCCCTCGTCTTCCACTTTATCCAGAATATTTTCAAATTCCTCCTCCGTAATCGTCACATCGGTCTCCTCCGCGCGTTTCCAGAAACGGCTTAGGAGATTGACGATGCCTGTGGTAATCGCCACAGCCGGCAGAAACAGAATCATCAGAATTCTTAAAGGATATGCCGCAAATCGTGCAATACTCTCGTTGCACCGCCTCGCCACCATCTTCGGAGTGATCTCACCGAAGATCAGAATAAGCACTGTCATAATCACAGTAACGAGACCGGAGGCAAAGTCATCTGTAATTTTCCCCTCCATGGATGCCGCAAGACTTACCGCAAGCACGGTTGCAAGGGATGTCGCAGCGATATTTACAAGATTATTGCCTATCAGAATCGTGGAAAGCGCCTGATCGTAGTGATTAAATATGTACAGGACGATCTTCTGGACACCTTTCGGATTCTCGCTGTCTTTCTTTAATTTCAGCTTATTAAGGGACGTGTAAGCAATCTCAGAGCCTGAAAAAAAGGCAGATCCCAGTAACAGCAGGATAATACATACATATGCCATCTGCGTACCCTCCCTACATGAGCTGCAGGCCTTCGCCTGCATCGCTTTCATCCTGAATTTCACCGACCAGCTCCTCAAGGATATCTTCCATTGTTATGATCCCCAGTTTTTTCCGGTTCTCATCACAGATAAATACCATGTGCAGCTTGTTCAGCCTCATTCTCTGAAGCAGCTCTGATATTTCTGTCTTCCTGTCAAATACGTACGGTCTCAGCAGAATCTTGCGAAGCATGATTGGTGCCTTCATCACATATCTGCTCATGAAAACGTTGACCGGGAGGATTCCGACGATATTATCGTTTCGTCCCTCGTATACAGGAATCCGGGAATACGGCAGTGTTCTCACATACTCTGCCAGCTTGTCCGTCGGCATATTGCTGGAAACACAGATCACTTTATCCATGGGGATCATGATATCCTCGGCGACCTTCTGGCCGAACTCCATGGCAGAATTGACAAGCGCCTGCTTCTCAGGTTCCAATACGCCTTCATCCTCAATCGTTTCAATAATGTTCAGCAGATCCTCCTCCGTAACCTTTCCACCGTTCTCAGACGCCAGTGTACGGGACAGCAGATCCGAAATTCCGGAAAACAGACAGGATACCGGGGTCAGAAGCCATATCAGAAAAGACAGGCTTCCCGAAAACATCAGCGCGATCTCCTCGCTCCTTGCCTTGGCAAGGCTCTTCGGAATCATCTCCGCAAACAGATATACGATGACCGTTGTGATCACAGTTCCGTATACCACATACTCTGCGGAAAACTGGCGCATAACCAGCAATGCGGACAATGATGCGCAGCTCGCATGGAAAACATTGTTTCCGATCAGGATCGTCGTCAGCGTCTTGTCAAACCGTTCACAGATCCAGAGAGCTGTTTTCGCCCGCCGGTTTCCTTTGTCTGCCATGGTGCGGAGCCGCACCTTGCTCACCGCCGTATACGCAGTTTCGCAGCAGGCAAAATATGCTGAGCAAAAAAGAAAGAATGCAAATAATAGACAACTGTCTATGTCCACGAAATAACCACTCCTTTGTAAATATATTCATTTCTATATTCTACTATAAGGCTTCGGGACTGTCAATAATCGTTCTGCCTGTGATTTGGCTCTCTTTTGCAGGTCTTTTTGTGAAACATCATGACTATTATGCCCAGTATCTTGCAACATGACTCCAACGATCATTCTTTCATTTTCGGCCGGAAAACCAGCGAGCCCAGAAATCCGAAAATCAGCGCTCCGGAAATTCCCACAGCACTGGCTGTAAACCCTCCCTTGAAAATTCCGAGCAGACCGTCCTCTCCCATGGCCTTTCCAATTCCTTTCCAGAGTGTATTTCCAAACCCCAGAAGCGGTACGGTCGCACCGGCTCCCGCCCACTCGGCGAACGGTTCATAAATTCCCAGGAACCCCAGAATGCTTCCGCTTACCACCAGCATAACCATAATCCGTCCCGGCATCAGCTTTGTCTTGTCCATAAGGATCTGTACCAGCATACAGATCACTCCGCCGACCACGAATGCTTTCACATAATCCATCTGTTATTCCGCCTTTCTGTATTATTTGTCACGATTGGGATCTGGCTTTTCGAGGATCACCGCATGGGCAATTCCCGGAACACTTTTTCCTTCATTAAAACTGACCGTGGAGAGCAGCGCCCCGGTCGGAAGGAACAGGACCCGTTTCCAGACCCCGTCTCTGATTTTCGGCAGTATGGACGCGCAGAGCACCGTCGCAGAACAACCGCATCCGCTGCCCCCCGCGTGGGTGTCCTGCGTTTCCTCGTTAAATATCTCGATGCCGCAGTCCATGTACCGGCTTTCAATGTCATGTCCGGCCTGCACCAGATAGTCGAGAAGCAGCCGTTTTCCCACCTGACCCAGGTCTCCGGTAATGATCTTGTCATAATAAGTCTCATCGACGCCCAGATCCCGAAAATTAGTGAGAATCGTATCGAATGCTGCCATAGCCATGGCAGCCCCCATGTTCATGGAATCCTTAAACTGCATGTCCACGATTTTGCCCGTAGTCATTCCGGCCACTCTGGCCATCGGCTTCTTCCCTTTTATCAGTCCGTTCTCCGACTGTTTCGAGAGGATGACTGCTCCGCATCCGGTCACTGTCCACGTGGCGGAATATGGACGCTGGTTTCCGTATTCAAGCGGAAACCGAAACTGTTTTTCCGCCGACGCAAAATGACTGGACGCCGTCACCAGTACATGCTCGGCAAATCCGCCTTCCACCGTCATGGCGCCGAGCCCCATCGCCTCACCCATGGTGGAACACGCGCCGTAGATTCCGAACATTGGGAATTCCAGATCCATACTTCCGAACGATGTGGCGATCAGCTGTGCCAGCAGGTCTCCTCCGAAATAGTAGCGGATCTCTTCTTTTTTCAGACCGCTCTTTTCAATGACCAGATTGGCAGCTCTCGTCTGAAGCTCACTCTCTGCCTCCTCCCAGTTTTTCTTTCCCAGCATGGAATCGGTTTCGATCTGATCAAAATAGGCCCCTAACGGCCCCTCTCCCTCTTTTTTCCCGAC
>JALEWG010000253.1 GCA_022788065.1 Lachnospiraceae bacterium
GAAGCACTTGCTGACATTGAGAAAATGGCAGAAGGAGGAATTCCTACCTTTAAGATGTTCATGACTTATAAAAAAGAAGGCGTTATGAGTGATGACGAGACCATGTTAAAAGTATTTGAAAAGGCAAAAGAGGTAAATGGACTTCCGATGGTTCACTGTGAGAGCAATGCCATTGCAGAAAGCAATATTGAGAAATGCAGAGATGCAAATGACATGAGCTGGGTAAATTTTGCAAAATGTAAACCGGTACTTTGTGAGGCAGAAGCATTTGCACGAGCTGTAAATTTTGCAGAGTATGTGGGAAATGCCCTTCTGGTAGTGCATACAACGAATGGGGAAGCATTGGATACAGCCAGACGTGCCCATGGAAAGAGACTTCCGATTTACGTAGAAACAGGTCCCCATTACCTGACATTATTTGATGATTTGTATAAAGGAGAAAATGGACATCTGGCAATCTGTTCACCGCCACTTCGTACTCCAAAAGAGGCAGCAGAACTGTGGGAAGGGCTAGAAGACGGGACGATCCTTCTGACAGGTTCGGACGACTGTACATTTGATGTGGATGAGAAATCGGCATTTCTGGAAAAGAATGCAGACGGGACGTGGAAACAGGATTTTACAAAAGTCGTAAATGGTATAAGTGGCATAGAGATCCGTCTGCCGCTGCTCCTTTCTGAAGGTGTCTCAAAAGGTCGGATTTCTATTAATAAAGTCTGCGAACTGACCAGTACGAATATTGCAAAGATCTACGGATGCTACCCACAGAAAGGAATTATTGCACCAGGCTCAGATGCAGACGTCGTTCTGGTAGATATGGAAAAAGAAGTAACGTTATCCAAAGATGTACTTCATAATAATATCAGTTACTGTCTCCATGATGGATTCCAGGTAAAAGGATACCCGGTGATGACCATTTCCAAAGGAAAAGTGATTGTAGAAAACGGTGAATTCAAAGGACAGCAGGGAGCCGGTGATTTTATTAAGAGAAAAATCAACCCAGAATATCTGAAAAAGTACGGATTGAATTAACAGATACAACAACCCCAGCCTTGACAGAAAAAGGTTCCTGTGTTAGCCTAATATCAGCTTAGTAATAAGAAAACGCTTAGATGAAGAGAGTACATTTGCACAGGACATTACAGAGAATTCCCGCAGGCTGAGAGGGATATGAGCCGGTAAGTGGAACATGGCTTCGGAGCGGCGCACCGACTGTGAGTTACCAGTGCCGTAACTGTAAAAGTGATGGGCAGTTATGCAGGTATCATATAGGCTGCGACGGGATCGCCTGTTATAGCGAAGGGGTGTAGACGCACCCGCAGAGGTTCATACTGCGAGGTTTGGATAAAGTGAAGTGGTAACACGGGTACAGACCTGTCTTCTCAGTTTGAGAAGATGGGTTTTTTTATGATGGAAGGAGAATAAAGATGGAAAAGAAAAAGTTTTATATGACCACTGCCATTGCTTATGCATCAGGCAAACCACATATCGGTAACACATACGAGATTATTCTGGCAGATGCCATTGCACGTTACAAGAGAGCACAGGGCTATGATGTGTTTTTACAGACAGGTACTGATGAACATGGCCAGAAGATCGAACTGAAAGCAGAAGAAGCCGGCATTACACCAAAAGAATATGTAGACAAAGTAGCAGGAGAGATCAAGAGAATCTGGGATCTGGTGGATACTTCTTATGATAAGTTTATCCGTACCACAGATGAAGACCATGAAAAACAGGTTCAGAAGATCTTCAAGAAGATGTATGACAAGGGAGATATCTACAAGGGATATTATGAAGGAATGTACTGTACACCTTGTGAATCTTTCTTTACAGAATCTCAGCTGGTAGACGGCAAATGTCCGGACTGCGGCCGTGAAGTAACACCTGCCAAGGAAGAAGCATACTTCTTCAAAATGAGCAAATACGCAGACAGACTGATTGAACATATCAACACTCATCCGGAATTCATTCAGCCGGTATCCAGAAAGAATGAGATGATGAACAACTTCCTGCTTCCGGGTCTGCAGGACCTCTGCGTATCCAGAACCTCCTTCAAGTGGGGGATTCCGGTCTCCTTTGACCCGAAGCATGTCACATACGTATGGCTGGATGCGCTGACCAACTACATCACGGGCCTCGGCTATGACTGCGACGGAAATCATGACGAACTGTACAACAAGTACTGGCCGGCCGACCTGCACCTGATCGGAAAGGATATTATCCGGTTCCATACGATCTACTGGCCGATCTTCCTGATGGCTCTCGATCTTCCGCTGCCGAAGCAGGTATTCGGTCATCCGTGGCTTTTACAGGGCGACGGCAAGATGAGCAAATCCAAAGGAAATGTGCTGTATGCCGATACGCTGGTGGACTTCTTCGGCGTGGACGCGGTCCGCTATTTCGTGCTTCATGAGATGCCGTTCGAGAATGACGGCGTGATCTCCTGGGAGTTAATGGTGGAACGCATGAATTCCGATCTGGCCAACATTCTCGGCAACCTGGTAAACCGTACCGTATCCATGAGCAACAAATATTTCGGCGGAGTGGTTGAGAATAAGGGCGTTTCCGAGGCTGTGGACGAGGAACTCAAGGCGACGGTTCTGGAGGCTGTGAAGAAGGCCGACGACAAGATGAACCAGCTGCGCGTGGCAGACGCGATCTCGGAGATCTTCAATATCTTCCGCCGCAGCAACAAATATATCGATGAGACAACGCCGTGGGCGCTGGCGAAGGATGAGGAGAAGAAAGACCGTCTTGCGACCGTGCTCTACAACCTGACCGAGGCGATCACGATCGGTGCGTCCCTGTTAGCTTCCTTTATGCCGGAGACATCCGAAAAGATCCTGGCACAGTTAAACACGACGAAGAGAAGCCTGGAGGATATGGAGCAGTTCGGTCTGTATCCAAGCGGAAATAAAGTGACAGAGAAGCCGGAAATCCTGTTTGCGCGTATGGACGTCAAAGAAGTGATGGCCAAGGTGGAAGCCATGAGAGCGGAAGAAGCGAAGGCTTCCGAGCCGGAGGAAAAGCCGGAGGAGAAGGAAAATGTGGTTGACGTGGAGAAGAAGCCGGAGATCACATACGATGACTTCGCGAAGCTCCAGTTCCAGATCGGCGAGATCGTGAAGTGTGAGGAAGTTCCGAAGTCTAAGAAGTTACTGTGCTCACAGGTTAAGATCGGTTCTGAGGTTAGACAGATCGTCAGCGGAATCAAGGCATGGTACAAGCCGGACCAGATGGTCGGCAAGAAGGTCATGGTCGTGACCAACTTAAAGCCCGCGAAATTAGCGGGTCTGGTGTCCGAGGGCATGATTCTCTGCGCGGAGGACGATGAGAACAATCTGGCGCTCATGGTTCCGGAAAAGGACGTGAAACCGGGTTCCGAGGTCTGCTAAGGTGCCGGCCCGGTACTCATCGGAAAAACTGAAGAAGATTGCAATGGGTACCATGGCCCTGGATCACGGGGCGGCCGCGATTATTTACCTGCACGGTCTGAATGAGTATCCGTTTCTGGGAGAACTGGGATTAGCCATGCGCCTGATCGGGCGGATGGCTTTTCCGCTCTATGCATTTCTGCTGGTTCAGGGGTTTTTGTATACAAAAAGCCGGAAAAAGTACGCCGCACGTCTGGGGATCTTCGCGCTGATTTCAGAGATTCCGTTTGATCTGGTAGCTTTCGGGCAGGTGTTTGATCCGGGAGCTCAGAATACGCTGTTCACACTTCTGGCCGGACTTCTGTGTCTGGAGGCGGTGGAGCGGTATCAGGAGACGGGGCGGGCGGCAGCCCTTCTTGCGGCCGGTGTATGGATCGCCGCCGCAGCGCTTCTGCATGCGGATTACGGCGTCATGGGAGTCCTGTTTATCCTGACTCTGTATGTGTTCCGGGACCGGCCGGCCGAGCGCATGGTGTTCGGGGGCGCGGTGCTGTTTTTCCTGTACCGGGATCTGTATGCGCTCGCGTCATGGATTGCTTTTTTCTTCGTGAACCGTTACAATGGAGAGAGAGGAAAGCCGATGGGATACGTTCCGTACGTGTTTTATCCGGCGCACCTCCTCATTCTTTACACAGCAGGAGAACTGATATATGAGCTATATTTTTGATACCCATGCCCATTACGACGATGAGGCATTTGACATGGACAGAGATGCCCTTCTTGAAAGCCTGAAGGAGCACGGAATCGGCGCTGTGGTGAATGTGGGAGCAAGCATGAAATCCTGCCGGACCACGAAGGCTCTGACGGAAAAGTATCCGTTTGTTTACGGAGCGCTGGGCGTTCACCCCAACGAGACAGCCGACCTTACGGAGGCGGATATGGAATGGATCCGGACAGAATCCGCGGACAAAAAGATCGTGGCCATCGGGGAGATCGGGCTTGACTATTACTGGGACGAGCCGGACCGCGCCATACAGAAAAAATGGTTTGTAAGGCAGCTGGCGTTGGCGAAGGAGACGGGGCTTCCCGTGATCATCCACAGCCGGGACGCGGCGAAGGACACGCTGGACATCATGGTTTCCGAGCATAAGGGGACCACCGGCGGCGTGATCCACTGCTTTTCCTATGAGACTGAAATGGCAAGAGAATACCTGAACATGGGGTATTTTCTGGGAATCGGCGGCGTCCTGACTTTTAAAAATGCGAGAAAGCTGAAGGAAGTCGTGGAGTACGCGCCCATGGACCGGCTGGTGCTGGAGACGGACTGCCCGTACCTTGCTCCGGTTCCGTACCGGGGAAAGCGTAATTCCTCCCTGTATCTGACGAAGGTGGTGGAGGCCGTTGCTGAGATCAAGGGGATCCCGGAGGAAGAGGTGATCCGCATCACGACGGAGAATGCGCGGAAATTATATCGGTTAACATAATTTGAACTCGGGAGGCTTTATGGCAAATCTTGGAAATCCGAAGAATACCATAGAAATCATTCAGAAATATGAATTTATGTTCCAGAAAAAGTTCGGCCAGAACTTTCTGATCGACACGCACGTTCTGGAAAAGATCATCAAGGCCGCCGGAATCACAAAGGAGGACTGTGTTCTGGAGATCGGCCCCGGTATCGGGACCATGACCCAGTACCTTGCGGAAAGCGCGGGACGGGTCGTAGCAGTGGAGATCGACCGGAACCTGATCCCGATCCTCGGGGAGACACTGGCGGAGTATGACAATGTTACGGTGATCAATGAAGACATCTTAATGGTCGATATCAGGGCGCTGGCTGACGAGTATAACGGAGGCCGCCCCATCAAGGTGGTGGCGAATCTTCCCTATTATATTACGACGCCGATCATCATGGGCCTGTTTGAGAGCAATGTGCCCATCGACAATATCACGGTCATGGTCCAGAAGGAGGTTGCGGACCGCATGAAGGAAGGTCCGGGCTCCAAGGACTACGGCGCGCTGTCGCTGGCGGTCCAGTACTATGCGGAGCCGGAGATCGTCGCCAATGTTCCGCCCAACTGCTTTATTCCGCGGCCCAATGTGGGATCGGCGGTTATTCGCCTTACCAGACACAAGACCATGCCGGTGGAGGTGAAGGATCCGGAGTTAATGTTCCGGCTTATCCGTGCTTCGTTCAATCAGAGACGGAAAACACTTCAGAACGGGCTGAACAATTCCCCGGAGCTTTCCTTTACAAAGGAGCAGATCGCCGGAGCCATCGAAAGGCTGGGGCTTCCGGCTGCCGTCCGCGGTGAGGCGCTGTCGCTGGCCCAGTTTGCGGCACTGTCGGACATTCTGGGAGAAGGTTAGAAAAACGGACCGGAGGCTTAAGACCTCACCGGCTACGATACAAAGGAGGTAGCAATATGGGATTTAATGAAATGACACACGCGTTCCTTGCGGCAAGATATTATGTGCGGCTGACAGAGGAGTTCGGAGACCGCGGACATGCCGCGTTTATCCATGCGACACAGTACTATGGCAGCCAGAGAGGCCGCCGCATGGCCCAGAGAGCCATCCGGGACGGCGAAGAACTGAACTATGAGACATACTGCCGGTACGGCGAGTGGGTCAACACAAAGGAGATCCAGGACATGGGCGCGGCCAACAAGGTGGAGGTGCCGGAGGTAGCTCCGGATTACACCATGCATATTTTTGCATGTCCGTGGCATCAGCAGTTTAAGAATATGGGCCTGAAAGAGGCAGGCCTGGCTTACTGCAGCGTCCTCGACGCTTCCATCTGCCGGGGCTTCAACCCTCAGATCGTTTATGAGGTGCCTCAGACGCTTCATGATCATGACTACTGTATCCAGATCGTGAGAGATGCAGGAATGAGCGCGGATAAAAAGCCTCAGAAGAAGCCGGAGGGACTGCGCTCCTTTGAGTATCACTGTGCCCATACCTACTGGTCTTACCGCGAGGTATGTGAGGCGATCTTCGGGGAAGAGGGTCTTGCGATCGGTGAACAGGTTCTGGAGGATTTTGCGAAGGAATACGGCAGAGAGATGGCGGATATCCTTGCGGGATACCGGGATACAAACTTTAACATGGCATAGGAAGGCGGGACTGCGTAAAAGTATGAAACAGATCCGTTTGCTTGAGGACCCGGTTCAGAAGGTCTTCTTAAATTACCTAATTCCCTCTGTCAGCGCCACTCTGGTGACGTCCATCTATATCCTGGCGGATACCATGATGATCGGCAGGGGAATCGGCGCCGCGGGAATCGCGGCTTTGAATATTCTTCTGCCTCTTTATACGACCTATTTCGGATTCGGCATGATGTGCGGGATCGGAGGCAGCGTCCTTTTTGGGTTTTCCAGAGGAAAGGGAAATAATCGTTCGGCACAGGGCTATTTTACAATGGCCCTGTTTTTGGCGGCTCTTTTTGCCGTCTGCTCGGTGGTGCTCTCCGGCGTGTTTTTCGAGCCGCTGCTGAAATTCCTCGGCTGCACGCCGGGAATGCGGGAACATGCGGTTCCCTACGGCAGGATCCTGACCACGGTCTCCCCTGCCTTTATCATGTCCAGCTTCCTTCAGGCGTTTGTGCGGAATGACGGGGCTCCGAAGCTGGCGATGGCCGGCGTGATCAGCGGCGGTGTGACCAATGTGGTACTGGACTATATTTACATTTATATCATGGGCTGGGGCATGGGCGGAGCCGCGCTGGCGACGGCCACGGGAACCACACTGACTGTGTTGATCCTGTCCTCCCATTTCTTCTCAAAAAATAACCACTTAAAACTGATCCGGGAGTTCAGCCTTAAAAAGGCCGGAGAGGTGCTCGGAAACGGCATGGCCAGCTTTATTTTAGAGATTTCAGGCGGTTTTGTCATGCTGCTGTTCAACCGGCAGCTTTTGGCATACGTGGGAGATATCGGCGTCGTTGTTTACGGCATCATCAGCAATGTGGCGCTTGTCGTTTCATCGATCTCCAACGGAATCTCCCAGGCGGTACAGCCGCTCCTCTCGGCCAATTACGGGGCGGGGAAGACGGACCGGGTGCGCCGGGGACGAAAGCTGGGAATCGGTACGGCGTTAGTGGTCGGGCTTCTGTTCACAGCGTCCGGCTATCTGATTCCGGTGCCGATCGCAGGACTCTTTCTGGAACCGACGGAGGAGATCATGGCCATGGCGGTTCCGGCGATCCGGCTGTACTTTCTGAGCTTTGTGTTCAGCGAGTGGAACATCATGTGCGGGACGTATTTCCAGGCGATCGTGAAGCCGAAGCTTTCTTTAACGGTGACACTGATGAGAGGCGTGATACTGAACAGCCTTCTTGTGTTTCTGCTTCCGGCTGTTTTCGGAGTGAACGGAATCTGGCTGGTCGTGCCTGTGTCCGAGGCGGTGACCGCGGTTGTGGTCATGTGGTTTATGAAAAAGGAAGATGCAAAATAATTGACACTGCAATATGGTGTTGATAAAATGGATAGCAGGGAAAAATAAAACAATAACAGGAGAGATAACAATGACGATCAGAATTGGAATTATGGGATACGGAAATCTGGGCCGCGGAATCGAGTGCGCGGTAAAGCAGAATTCCGATATGGAGCTTGCGGCAGTATTTACGAGAAGAGATCCGG
>JALEWG010000261.1 GCA_022788065.1 Lachnospiraceae bacterium
GGCTGTACAGGAAAAAACCGGTCCCGAAAACAAGACTGACAGCCAGAGTGAGAAGGCCGGCCGGCAGCGCGCGCAAAAAGCAGGCGCGGAATGCATTCAGATAGAGCGCAGAGGCCCGCTCCTGGGGAAGGTCATCCTTTACGAGCGCGTTGGTACAGAAAAGGAGCGCAGCCAACGCCGGTCCGATGGTGATCACAGGGATGCATGTCAGCAGGAAGAGAACATTCCATTTGACCAGGGTAAAGAGTCCGTCGGAGATCGTTTCCCCGATCCGTTTCCATATTTGTTTTCCGGAAGGTCCGCCGGAAGAATTTAAAGTCTGATTCAAAACAATCGCCTCGCTTTCCTTTTTATAATAAAGAAAGCGGAGATTTTTTGCAAGCAAAAACGACACGGGAGAAACCATGGACGGAAGAAAATGACGCAAAAAGGGATAATAACGGTAATAAATGGAAAATCGGGGAAAACAAGTAGTAAAACTGCACAAACAAAAATGGAAAAATCAGGCAAAATAACAGTTTTTGCATTATGAGAAAAATAATGCTTGCAAAATTCGTTGGAAAAGTATAACATATTAACATAAGGAATTGGAAACGTTTCCAATTAAGAAACAGGCGGGCGATCCGCCGGGTAAAAACTATCATTAAACGGGAGGGATCTTTATGAAAAAGAGATTAATGGCACTTGCTCTCTGCGGAGTTATGGGCGCATCGTTACTGACCGGATGCGGAAGCTCTGCAAAGGAAACCGCAGCAGCAACGACTGCAGCAGCGACAGAGGCTGCAAAGACAGAGGCGGCGACAACTGCGGCAGCAGCAGAGACAGAAAAGAAAGAAGCAAAAGGTTCTGTATACTATCTGAACTTCAAACCGGAGCAGGATGCCCAGTGGCAGGAGCTTGCAAAGGCATACACAGAGGAGACCGGCGTTCCGGTAACTGTTGTTACAGCAGCTTCCGGTAACTATGAGACCACTCTTATGAGTGAAATGGGTAAGAGCGGCGCACCGACGCTGTTCCAGGTAAACGGTCCGGTTGGCCTTGCAAACTGGAAAGACTACTGCTATGATCTGTCCGGCTCCGATGTTTACGGCGAGCTGACAAGCGATGGCTTTGCATTAAAGGACGGCGATGCGGTTGAAGGTATCGCATACGTAATCGAGTCCTATGGTATCATCACCAACAAGACCCTTTTAGAGAAGGCAGGATATACCGTTGACGATATCAAATCCTTCGATGATTTAAAGAAAGTTGCTGAGGACATTACAGCGCGCTCCGCAGAACTCGGCTTCTCCGCTTTCTCCTCCGCAGGTATGGATGGCTCCTCTGACTGGAGATTCAAGACACACCTTGCAAACCTTCCGATCTACTTTGAGTATCAGGAGGACGGTATCGGCGCTACCGATGCGATCAAGGGTACCTATCTTGACAACTACAGAGCAATCTGGGATCTCTACATTAACAACAGCACCTGTGCTCCGGCTGAACTGGCTGCCAAGACAGGCGATGACTCCAGAAACGAATTCCTGGCAGGCAAGGCAGTCTTCTTCCAGAACGGTTCCTGGGAGTACGGCAACCTGACCGGCGACGGCAAATTCACAGACGATGATCTGACGATGATCCCGATCTATGTTGGCGCAGGCGACGAGGCAAATCAGGGTCTCTGCACAGGTACCGAGAACTACTGGTGTGTAAACGGCGAGGCAGAAGAAGATGACATTCAGGCAACTCTGGATTTCATGTACTGGTGTGTAACTTCTGAACTGGGTACGAACACAATGGCAAACGAGATGGGATTCGTTATCCCGTTCAAGAAAGCTGCCGAGTCTCCGAACCTGTTTGTAAAGGTTGATAAGGAACTGACAGCAGCCGGCAAGAATCCGGTATCATGGAACTTTACAACCATGCCGTCTGAAGAGTGGAAGAACGGTGTAGGTTCCGCACTGACCGCATACGCAGCAGATCAGACAGATGCAAACTGGGATGCCGTTGTCAAAGCATTTGTTGACGGCTGGGCTACCGAATATGCACTTGCCAATCCGTAATCCGGATCCTTATTATCAGTCATAATATTTCAACATACATGAAGTAAGTAACCTGAAACAGGGGCGGGCAAGTGACTTGCCTGCTCCTGTTTGCTTTCCGGAGCGTTCCGCCGCATTGGAACTGTCGGAACAGAGCCGGAACTGCCTGTAAGAAAGGAGCATTTTCATGGAAAAAGCGCTGAAGAAATATTCACCGATCTTCGTGCTGCCCACGCTGCTCGCGTTTATCATCGGATTCATCATTCCGTTTGCGGAGGGACTTTACCTCTCCTTCTGCCAGTTCACGACCGTAAAAAATGCGAAGTGGGTGGGACTCGCCAATTATAAGAGAGTTTTTGCAGACCAGTCATTTGTAGATTCTCTCGGATTCACGGTCGCCTTCGCGGTTGCCGCTATTCTTCTGATCAATGTGATCGCCTTTGGTCTTGCGCTTCTTCTGACCCGCAAATTAAAGGGAACCAATATTTTCCGTACTGTATTCTTCATGCCGAACCTGATCGGCGGTATCGTTCTCGGCTACATCTGGCAGATCCTCATCAACTGTGTGCTTTCCATCGTGGGACAGCCGCTTCTGGCGCTCAACAAAGAGGCCGG
>JALEWG010000021.1 GCA_022788065.1 Lachnospiraceae bacterium
ACATCAAGGATATCGCTGAATGCCAGTCCAAGGCCTGCAATCAGTTCATCGGTAACGGTTTCCGGGCTGTTGATAAATTTCTTCATTTTCATAGGTGTCGTTCCTCCTTATTTTATTCTCATTCACTTTCTATCCGGCCCCGTTTACCGGGGCATTTCCGCTCATTCAATCCTTCCGACATTCCGTGCGTTTATTTTGCCAGACCTTTAAAGAAATAGGCCATCGACATGGCGCCCGCATCCGGCGTTCCGATCGTCTTCGCCCCGTAGCTCTTCGCACGCCCGAATTTGGACGGGAAATTCTTACTGTTTTCCGCTCCTTTTTCGGCCGCTTCCGCTGCTGCCGCAAAAAGGCCTGTTTCATCGTCTCCTTCGTACTCCTCGATCGCTTTTGTCGCCGGAATCAGTGTATCCATCATCGTCTTGTCTCCGACCTTCGCGCCGGACATATCGTCCAGCTCCTCAAATGCTCTGGAAAACATTTCCTTTAACGCCTCGATGTCCATCTCTTTGCTTTCCGGAGCGCCCTCCTGCATACCATCCAGCCATGTATTCCACAGCGGAACCGCGCTTCCTCCGTTTAAACGCATAACTGCCATCGCCGCGTCGTCCAGCATTTCCTTAATATTTCCGTCCGAGGCCTCAAGTGCTTCTTCGATCGTATTGCAGATCTTGACCATTGTGAATCCGTGATCCGCATCGCCAAACCGGGCATCGATCTCCGTAAGTTCAGCTTCAGCCGCGCAGACACTCTCGCATGCATTTTTAAATCTGCGCACCAATTCGGCTTTCCTAATCATTGTCTTCCTCCTTATTAACATATGTTATATTTTTCGTTCTGTATTCTAATTAAAATTTAACATATGTATATTTTTAAGTCAGTACATTCCCGTCATATTTCACAATTATTTTATGATTTAGAATCTGTTTTTGTCGTTTTATACAAAAACCGGCCATGGACTGTATTTCCATGACCGGATCCGGTTGATCTGCCTGTATCTAGTTTTTCAGTTCGCCTGCCTCCGTCACTTTTCTCGCCACGGAAAGCGGCAGAATCAGGGTATCGATAAGCCCCAGCCGCAGTGCTCCCGCGACGGCCGCAGCTTTCACCTGGCTGGAGCAGACTGCGGTGACCTGTGCTTTTCTAAGCTGTCCGATCGACACCTGCGAAACACAGTCCTCATTCGGAGAAATGACCCTTCCGGTTCTGTCAAAATAGTACGCCAGGACGCGCCCCACCGCATGCTCTTTCATCAGTCTGTCTCCGTATATGGTTTTCACCCCCATATCCGGGTAGGAGGGATAATTGGATATGGACACCACCGCCTGATCCATATGCTCCCATTTTTTCTGTATCATTGCATATGGCTCCGTTTTTCTGACCATCTCCAGCTCCGCATTGGTATCAAACAGCGCCGGCACATATAAAAAATCCGCGGTCTTTCCGGTTTTCAGTGCGAAGATCCGCACCACCTCATTGGTATGGTATCCCCGGATAACCGAAGAAATTCCGCCGGTAAGCGGAAAGATGCAGCCCTTGTTCCGTTTTTCATCATCCATGGTTTCCGCCAGATCCGCCATATATCCCATCATGGAGCCCCAGCCGATCCCCACATTTTTGTCGGCGTTTTTTTTCGCAAAACAATAGAAAAATGCCTCCGATGCGACGGCCAGATTGGTCTCTCCGTCATTTTTTCCGTCGGGCACCAGAAGCACATGGTTCAGCAGGAAATGCTCCTTCAGATATTTCGCAATCTTTTCCCTGCTGACGCTGATATCATTGATCGTGACCTTCACAATTCCACAGGCCTTCGCCTCCGTCAGCAGCACACTCACAAGCGGGCGGGAGATCCCCAGCTCCTTTGCGATCTGGCTCTGGTTCATATCCTTTTCATAATACATACGTGCAACTGTAATCATGCGCTCTATCTTCTGTTCTTCAGATCTCATCAGCCGCCTCCAAATGCTTTTACTCCTCCCTATCATACCCGCAAATCTAACATTTGTCAATTAATCTGATTGCGTTTTCCACTTTTCTTACAGACAGGTTCCGCCAGCTCCTTTTACGTCCTAAAGGTGTAGTTTAGAAAAAGAAG
>JALEWG010000027.1 GCA_022788065.1 Lachnospiraceae bacterium
AATTCCTCTGTTCAGAAGATAACTGTTATACGGGAAACGCAGATCCGCAGGGAAGTCATACATGTAAAGGACAGCAGCGGAAATGCAGCGCCCCGGTACAGCAGTTACAGCAGATTGGCAAAAACAGCAAACGAAACCGGAGGAAATAGAGCATGAGAATTATTCCGAAAAAAACAAAAGTATCAATGGAATTCTTTAAAGGCGTCGAAATACCGGATGTGCTGGTTGGTGCAGTCGGGATCTCGATCGTCGTATCCGTCCTGTTCTCCAATCTCCCCTATCGAATGGGGATCGCTCTGGGAATTGCAGTTCTGTTTGGGGCGTCCATCATTCCGATCGACGGAGATAAGGGCTATCGGATGGTCTACAATGTTTTAAAATATCTGGCCAGATATCGGATCTTCAGGGAAGAACCTGCAAAAAAAGGAGAGCCAACAATCAAAGATATTACCCCGTTTACAGGGATCGATGGAAACTTCATCGAATACGGCGGAGAATACTACGGTATTGTTGTCAGCATTCCGGATATCGAGTTTAAATTTTACACGGAGTCGAGACAGAACCAGATGATCGATCATGTATTCGGATCCGTACTCCGAACAATATCCGGTTCTGAGTCGGCATCTCTCATTAAGATCGATCGGCCGGTTTTATACGATTCTTATCTGGAAGCAGAAGACCGCAAGCTGGCAGAATTGAAGGAAGCATTTATCAATGGTCTCCTGAGCGAGGAGGAACTGACGACCCGCGTGGGAATTATTCAGGACCGGAAAGAACAGATCCGTTTCCTCAATGACCGGGATAAAGTGTATGCGCCATTTTATTACCTGGCATTTTTCCATAAGGACAAAGAAATGCTGCTCAGTCAGGCCCGGAATATGGTCAACACCATGTCGGTCGATAACTGGAATTGTAAGATCCTCTCAGAAAAAGAACTGGTTGTATTTCTGAAATACAATTACACTTTGTTTTTTGATGAAAGAGAAGTTTATCAGCTGACCAAAGATCAGTATATGGACTGGATTCTTCCAAAGCAGATAAAAATCAACAGCCGTACGATTCAGTATGACAATATTGTGACACACAATTTCCGGGTTACCGATTATCCGACGCTGGTAGGAAATGCCTGGGGAGCGAATCTGTTTGCAAAACCGGACACCAGGGTGGTCGTGAAGATGCAGATGGTCGATCAATACAAAGGAATCCGTCAGATTGACCGCGCCATCGATGAACTGCGGGAGCAGAGCAATTCCACGGGAAAGACCAGTAAACTGATGGAACTCCAGACCCATGTGGACACCCTCGTAGAGGTTCTTGCCATGCTGCAGAGTGACAACGAGACACTGCTGGATGTGAATATATTTGTAACTGCATATGATTATGATCTGTCGGAGCAGATGATGAATCCCGGAAAGAAAAAGGCAACGAATTCGATCACATCAATGAAAAAACAGATCAAACGATCCCTTTCGGAAGAAAACTTCAAATCCTCCGATAACTATATGCAGCAGTTTGAGGCATATGTATCCACACAGGTTTCCGGCTGCGACGCTTTCAAACACTACAGCAGAGGCATCCATTCCACATCCGTTGCCGCAGTGTTTCCGTTCGTAAATAAAAATATCTGTGACCCCAATGGCGTCTGCATCGGAAAAAACAGAGGGAAACCGGTATTCATTGATTTCTTTGTGAGAGATAAAGAACGTGTCAACAGCAACATGGTTATCATCGGTAAATCAGGAAGCGGTAAATCCTACGCAACCAAGACCATTCTTGCAAATCTGGCAGCGGATAACAGTAAAGTCTTCATTCTGGATCCGGAAAACGAATATTACGGTCTGGCGAAGAACCTGAACGGAAAAGTCATTGATGTGGGAAGCGCTACGCAGGGACGTTTAAATCCGTTCCACATTATTACCAGTCTCTCAGATGACGAAGAAGAAACGGATACCATCAATACCAGCTTCTCCACGCATCTTCAGTTTCTGGAGGAGTTTTACCGCCAAATTCTGCCGGGGATCGAGTCGGACGCACTCGAATACCTGAATAACATCACAGTCCGCATGTATGAGGCAAAAGGAATTGATGCGGAAACAGATCTGAGCAAATTGACAGCAGAGGATTACCCGATTTTTGATGATCTTTACGACAAGATCTTAAATGATTATCAGATGTCATCCAGCGAATACGGTAAAGAAAATCTGAGAGTATTGTTAAACTACATCTCCAAGTTTGCCACCGGAGGCAGAAACGCGCTCCTGTGGAATGGACCTTCCTCCATTTCTACCGATGAAAACTTTATTGTATTCAATTTCCAGTCGCTGCTGGCCAATAAGAATAACACCATAGCAAATGCACAGATGCTTCTGGTGCTGAAATGGCTGGATAATGAGGTAATCAAAAACCGAGATTATAATATCCGCTATGGCGCATCAAGAAAAATCATTGTAGTCATCGATGAAGCACATGTATTCATTGACAGTAAATTCCCGATCGCTCTGGATTTCATGTACCAGCTGGCAAAACGAATTCGTAAGTACAACGGTATGCAGATCATCATCACCCAGAATATTGCGGATTTCGTTGGCACAGAAGAGCTGGTTCGGAAGTCATCGGCAATCATCAATGCCTGTCAGTACTCCTTTATCTTTTCACTGGCGCCGAACGATATGCATGATCTTTGCAAATTGTATGAGAAAGCGGGAGCCATCAATGAGAGTGAACAGGAAGAGATCGTAAATAACGGACGCGGTCAGGCGTTTGTTGTCACCTCGCCGTCCAACCGGACGGGAATCGAGATCGTGGCGTCAAAGGATATGGAGCAATTATTTACCGTTTAGGCAGGAAGGAGTTTTAGGATGAGAAAAAAGAATCATAGATGGAGATTCAGGACTTCCCTGCTTGCAGCGGGAATTGTACTGACAATTGGCGGGTGTTCCGGCAAGAAGGATGATCCGGTCAGTCAGATTAAGGAATCCGGGGTCTTCCGGGTCGCGATTGTGAACACAGACAGCCGGTACACCAGCTTCAGCGGGGATACTCCGGTTGGCATTGAACCGGAGCTTTGCGGTATGATCGCCGATGCGCTGGAGGTCACGACAGATTACCGGGTGATGAGCCGCAGCCAGGCACTTCAGGCCGTTTCTGATGGTCAGGCGGATATTGCAGTCGGATGCATGAATGCCACCGGCAGACTGGCTGATGAATATCAGGTTTCCACTCCGTACGGAAAAGGGTTTTTCTATGCCGTGACAAAAGCCGGTGACTATGCCATGACGGTCGGAGCATTGGAAAACTCCTCCGTGGGCGTGGATTTCGGATTGGATGAAGAAACGAGATCGCAGCTCTATCAGGCAAACGGAATTTCTCTGAGAGATTATGAAAGCATTCAGGACGCAGCGGAAGACGTGAAAAAAGGAACCATCCGCGCATATATCTGTTATGAAAATCAGGCAGAAGAACTGGCTCTGGATTCAGAACTGCAGGTTCAGAATCTGATGAATCTGCAGGCGGAGGAGTTTGTAATCGTAACAGGGAAGGATAGTCAGAAGCTGATAAACGGAATCGACATCATTATTCGTCAGTTCCTGGAAAAGGAGTAGTGATCTATGGCATATTTTGACAGCTCGAAGAACAGAGCTCTGTGGGAGATTGAACTTCAGGGCCTGAGAAAAGCGAGAGCGGATCGACAGGCAGGAAAAACTTCCGGTGAAGTAAAACAGGAGACATCAAAACTGATGACCGGGCCTGAGCCTGTGAAGATGACTTATGCCGATCTTTTACAGGAAGAGGCAGCTTTTGTAAAAAAGACGCCGGGACGCGAGCGAGCGTCGATGCATATGGAAAAAAAGGTGGAAAAACAGCTGGAAAAACCGATAGAGAAAGGCCGGTCTTTATGATAAACAGGGAAAACAGGAAAATAAAACGGAAACTGGCAGCTGCGACAGCTGTCGTATTGCTGACTTTTACCGTATGTCCTGTTCTTTCTGCCTGGGCGACGACACCGACAGATCTGGAAATAACCGATGATTTTTCCGAAGAAGATATTTCAGAGGAAGAATTAGAAGCAATCGTGGACAGCTATCTGAAAACGATGGGAAACGGAGAAGGCCTTACGCTCCCGGAGACCTCGGAGCATATCATCGTTTCTGACCTTCCGATGGAATATGACGAGAAAGGAAAAATACGGTATACACTTCCGAATCAATCGTCATTTAGCTCCACCGCCCCCAATGGCATGATCACAGAGAAAAGAGTCAGGTTTGAATTTCCGGATGGCTTTATTGGAACCGTTCAGAAGGATGACGACGAGCTTACAATGATAAAAGACGGCCTGTTTACGGAAGCCGGCGTATATCAGCTAAAACTGCTTTTTTATCAGCCGCCATCTGCTGAAATCCAGGATAATAATGTGTATGAAGTAAGGTATTCTTTTACAATTATCGGGGAAAAGGACCGAAAGCTTGGCGTCGTAACTGCACCGGAGCAGTTCCGGATCTCAGAGGTTATCAAAAACGGAATTCCGCAATCCGACGTAAATCCGCAGGCCTATTTTCTGATGGAAGACGGAGCGTATGAAATCCGTTATCAGGATCAGAACACAGGCATGATTCATCTGAAGACCAGCTTTGTCAGAGATACAACGGCGCCTTTTCTGAACTTTTCCAGGGATATCACACAGCGTGATATTGCAGGACCGGTGGAATTTACAACATCGGAACCGAACAGTACCGTTACTGTAACATATAACGGAAGCCGGGGGCAGATGGAAACCAATACACTGACTTCCGGTGGGTTTTACAGACTGGAGGTACAGGATTCGACTGGAAACAGCCGCTGCTATCAGCTGACGATCCGCCAGACGTATAAACTGTTTGATACTCGATTGATTATACTGACTTTGATCTTTCTGGCAGGACTTGCAGGAAGGCTCCTGTTCCTGAGACGAAATATGAAAGTCATATAATAAATATTTTATTACCAGGAGGTAAGCGCATGTTATACACAATGTTAACAGCAACAAATGTCAACCCGTTTCAAACCGTAAGTGAGCCTATTATCAGCCTGTTGGATATGGCATTAACGCCTGCACTTGGAATCGTAGGAGCACTCGGCGCAATCTACTGCATCATTCTCGGCGCAAAACTGGCGAAGGCAGAGGAACCGCAGGACAGAGAAAAGGCAAAAAACAGCCTGAAAAATGCAATTATCGGCTTTGTATTGATCTTTGTACTTATTGTAGTTCTGAAGCTGGGAATGGGTGCAATGCAGACATGGATGAACAACAGCATCAATTAACGGATCACAGAAACAGGACATGCTTTGCGGGGATATGGATCTTCAGCCATTTCCCCGCAGAAAACGGAAAAAGCATTAAAAACGGAGGTGCAGGTTATGAAAAGAATATTAATGAGCGGCATAATTTGTGCAGTTAGTATTTTTTTCACAGGCTGCAGCCCGCTCTTAAACTCCGGAGGAGGAAAGTTCACACCGCTGGAGTGGGATATCGCGGAGACCGGCACAGATAATAAAGAGATGCCGGATTATTATGAGTTAAACAGCAATACGAAATATGAAGATCTGACAGCAAAACGTGCTTTTAAGTTTGCAGATACACATTCAGAGGCTGCAAAAGATATTACCTCTTTTGAGATCGGTACACTCCTGGATGGCGGAACCTTTATTTATGGTTATTCGACCAGAGAAGCCGGGAATTCTTCCGACGATACCAGAAAGTATGTGCATTGTGCGGCAGCCTACCAGTATGAAACCGGTCGTTTTCATGTGATCCATGAAAATGAGTATTCGCGCGCAGAGGTATCTGAAGACAGAGAATCGTTTTACCTTCAGATATGTGATCGGGAAAACAGCAGCGAACCTTCTGTTTTTGTATACGATAATGGAATCGGATATCTGTACAAATTGGATGGAACACTGGAGTTTTCTACAGATATTGAAGGATCGGTTCGTTCTTATTTCAGTAAGGCCTATTCGGTCAGTGTGACAAACGCTATGACCGATGGTGCAAACCGCATCTATGTGGAGCTGACGATAGAAAAAACGGCCATTGACCTGAGTGAAGGAACGGAAGGGAACGAAAATATGTCAGAGGACGATGCCGACAAGGCTGCCGAGGAGCTGGAAAAGGAAACCGACGATAAAACGGTGGAGCTTGTTTTGTTTTATGATTTTACAGAGCTGGATAGTAATACGACGATCGATCAGACGAATGCCGCGCTGGATGCTCAGATCAAAGCCTGGCAGAATATAACCAAAGGGAAAGCCTATACAGCTGAACCAAATGCACGCACAGACTGGACAACAGCTAGCACCCGTGTACCAAGTCAGTGGAAGATCACATTTTTTGATTATATTACCATGGACAGTAAGGCGAAATCCTGGCTCGATAAGAATAAAATTGACTACAGCACGGTAAGCAGCAATGATATGCCCATTTTAATCTGGAAAAACGGACCGGTATTCGGCTCCTTTGATCAGGAGGGATATGTATGTAACTTTCAGCCAAAAAAGGGAACATTTCAGGGATACACGAATTTAAGGGCTAATAAAAAGCTGGAAAATGTGTTTATTCCCCTGAACGGTCAGTATTATGAAGTACATGGAACGACCGGAGATAAACTATATTATTATGACAGTGTGATAGCTTCAAGAAACTATACATATCAGTATTATACGACAACCACCGATTCGACCGGAAAGCAAATACAAAAAACAAACACGGAAACAAGGACACAGAAATTAACTGTTCACAGAAAGAGATATGCTAAGGTTATTAGTCCGTATCTGGAAGGGTACGGAACACTGAAATCACAGGGAATTGATCACGTAATCGGTGTGGCCAATAATCATGTTCTTTGCCAGAAGGAAAAAAAGCTGTATTGGCTGAAGCAGGATGATACCATATCTTCTGCCGGTATCTCGATCGGGGAAGACTATCGGGTGGATCTGGCGGAAGATGGGGGAAAGCTCTACTACCTTGTTTCAACGCCGGATAACCTGATTGTCGTGGAACAGAAAAATGGTTCTACCAGCAAATGGCTGATCAGCAATGAAAAGCTGAATGTGGATGAGACTGATCTGTACGAAACATCGAGTGCTATTGATCAGGCCTATGTGTCTGCTTTTGAAAATGCGACGTCCGGACAGTCACCCTGGACGCAGATTGCCTCTCATCAGTTTCAGAAAACAAGTATTCAGGCGGACAACTCCGTACTGCAGCAGTTGAGCGCGGAGGGAGTGGATATCTCCAAATGTAAGGCAGAGGGCGAAGGCTTTCTGCTGACGACATTCCAGAATGGGCTGCTGTTTTATGATCTGGATGCCGGCCTGGCAGTTAATCTGGATGCGGGAATCTGGTATGGAACATGGAAAAACGGGGATAAATTTGTATCCGTCGGATTTGAAAATAACGATGCCTCATACAATACTCTGGATGTGGCTTTTGCCAGAGTGAAGGAATATGACTTAAATGAATTCTATAAGGAATCTTTGGAGAATCTTCTTGCGAATGCCAGGAGCCGAAACGAACAACTGGAAGCCGAACAGGCGCGGGAAATCCAGGAATCAATTGCGGCATCCTCTGCTGCAGAGGAGAACAAAGAGACTGTGGAAGATATGATGGACACCTGGGAAACGCGGGCATCAGAAACAGATGCCGACATACTTGAATCAGAGATACAGGAATTAATCGATTAAGGAGGAATTACGATGGCGAATACGTTGGATTTTAAACAGATGGAACAATGGGGACTGAATGACTATGCACAGTTTTTTGATGAGAGTCATAAAAGCTTCGGACAAAAGGATTCCGAATTATACCAGAATGTAAAAACGCAGTTTAATGCATTCAGGCAGCTGCAGAGTACACCCAATGCGACCACCGTTGCTGAATTACTAAGTGTCCGTCAGAAGCTCGCGGATGCTTGTTCCGCCTATATGAAAGAGAACGGAAATCGTAGGGTATATACCGGGACGGGACAAAAGCGTTTGGAAGTCATAAAGAATCTGGACACATTTTTTCATTTTGATAATTTTTGTCATAAGCTTTATCCCGAAAAGCATATGGAACGACTCAGAGAGCCGCAGATCTTAAATGCAAACGCAGATAAGACTTTGAATCAGCTGGATATCAAGCCGGCGGCGCACATTTATAAAGCTGCATTCGAACATCAGGTGGGTGGAAATGCAAGCGAGCGATACCAGGTAACCTATCAGGACAAACGGGGATTTTTTACACCGAAAGAGTATGTAAAGGATATTCCGAATGTTGTTGAAGAAATGGTGAAGGCAGAAAAAAATCCAGAGCATCAGAGGGTGCTGGGAGCGAATAAGGAGACTTTTACCATAACGGCAGATCTCTTTCAACAGTCTGCGGCTCAAGGAGTAGAACCGGAAGTACGCAATATACACGATATGATGAAATATTGGGTGTCATTGCCTGAAAACACAAAAGAAGAACTAGAAAAAAAGAAAACCTTTGCAGGATTGATTAACAATGGGATAAAATTTGAACAAATGAAGTCTCTGATAGACGGCTATCGGACAGAACTGAATACACTTTCAGAGGAAGACCGAAAGGATCCGGCCAAAAGAGAAAATGCGTTTCGCGCATGTCTGGATACCTACCGTACAAACCAGGAATATGATACGCTTTCCAAATGCGGAGAGATGATTGCCCATTATGCCGATACAAGAGAGCCTTTCAGAGATGAACTGAAGGGAATC
>JALEWG010000035.1 GCA_022788065.1 Lachnospiraceae bacterium
GCCATGATCTGGGACAGAAATTTCATGGCGTCCTTCTCCGCAAAGCGTCTCGCATATTTCAGCACCCCGTAAGATTTATACGCTTCATCCGCACAAATTAATGGCTGTTCCCGTAGCGCCTCTTTCCTGAGCCGCCTTTCCTGCGCATCTAACTGGGCAGCTGCCTTACCAACCAGGTCGATGATCTCTTTCTCTGTCTGCCCCAGAGTCTTCTGGTTGGACACCTGATACAGGGATCCGCAGTTTTCGCTTCCCTCGCCGTACACGCCCCGGATCGTGGTCCCGAACCGGCCCATGTCGGCCACCAGGCTGTTAAAATTTTTCTTTCTTGAAAGCATCGGCAGATGTACGACCACGGAGGCCCGCAGACCGGTCCCCACATTGGTGGGAAACGTCGTCAGGTATCCGTATTTCTCATCAAAGCAGTATTCGATCCGTTCACTGACGGCATCGTCCGCCGCATCTGCCGTATTCCAGCAGTGTTCCAGACTGAGTCCTTTTTCTACGGCCTGGATCCTGATATGATCGTCACCGTTTATGGAGATTCCCAGCCGCTCATCCTCTGAAAGCAGCAGACCGGCCGGCTCTTTTTTTTCCGCCAGGCTGCGATTGATCACTTTCCGCTCGTAAAGGGCTCTCTTTTCCAGATTCGAACAGTCCTGAAGCTTCAGGACCCGACATGGTCTGCCGTCCGGTCCGTTTAAATCTTTCAGTACGCCGCAGAGCCGTTCTGTCATTTCCAGACTCTGCTCCTTCGTCATTCTTCCGGAAAACGGGTAATCCGCCCAGTTCCTCACGAGACGGACGCGGCTGTATACCACATTGGATTCCGGATCTTTCGGTATCTCAAACCATCTATCCATTCTGTTCCGTCTCCTTTGTTATTTCCGTCTCTCTCTTTATTTCGCGTATTTCATCCCGGAGTGCCGCGGCATCCTCATATTCCTCCCGCCGTAAGGCATCCTTCAGGCGTGCCTGCAGGAGACGGAGCCTTTCTTCTCCGGTCAGTGTGCTGCCGGGATCTTCTCCTTTTTCACGGGAATTTTCTCTGACAGGCTCACCGGAAACAGGCGCTTCTGTCTCCCTGTACCGGACCGGTCTCTTCCCTACATGCTTTTCACTGCCCTGAAGGTGCCTGATATTTTCTCCCAGAAGCGGACCGAACACGCTGTAGCAGTCCGCGCAGCCGAACCGGCTGCCTGAAACAAATTCTTCGTATGTGGTCTTGCAGGTCGGACACACCACTCCCGCATATTTTCCCTCGTTCTTTTCCGCATTCTGAAGTCCCATCAGCCCGGAGAGCAGCTTTCCCAGAGAGATCTCGCCCTCAAACAGCGCCGAATACTGGCCGATATCCAGCTTTGCTGCACAATATCCGCAGAGATTGTGCTCATTTTTCACGCCGCCGATCACTTCCACATATTTTACGGTCGCTTCCCTCATTTTACAGTGCTCGCAAAGCATATAGCTCCTCCTTTAATCCTGTCCGCAAAGCTCGTCATAAATCTGATCCACCAGCTGGTGGATCTCTGCCCGGTTTACATTTCTGCAGACTCCTCTGGCAATGGCAAGCGCCAGCTCATCCTTCATCTCTGAAAGAGCCCGCAGCTTATCCATATCCAGGGCGATCACCGCCCCGCGCCGTCTGTCCAGCCGCAGGAAACCTTCCTGCTTTAAGACAGCATATGCTTTATTCACCGTATGCATGTTAATGCCGATCTCATCCGCCAACTGTCTTACCGACGGCAGGCTGTCTCCTTCGTGGAGCATTTCTGTCGCGATTCCCATGATGATCTGATTACAGAGCTGTACATACAGGGCCTCTTCACTTTCAAAATCAATTTTAAGTATCATCATTTCACCGTCTCCGTTGTAGTATTTGTTATATTTATATAGTAACAGTTGTGACACCATTCGTCAAGTGTCAAAACATGTCTCCACTCCCTGTCCCATACTACTCCGCCGGATTTTCGCAGATTCCCACAAAGATTACCATTCCGCGGTTTTTGATCACATAGAGGAACGGGCGATCCAGGATCATATCCGCGCGCTCGGTCGGAAGTGCTGCCCCGGCCCAGGAGAGCTCCGTATAAGCGGCTGCCTCCACGCCGTTCTCATCGATGCCGATGTGAGCCTCCTGGCTGACCGCCGAAAGCCAGATCGGTCTGCTGTCCGATATTCCGGAAAAATCAGCGTTTTCCTCAAATGCCGCCTGCATTCCCAGTTCTTTCAGCATGTCTTCCATTTTTGTACTGCTTCCATATGAGAACTTCGGAATCTTCCAGACCACTTCTCCCATCCCGGATCCTTCTGTTCCCTCTGTCACCCTCCGTAAGGTTTCCGAATCCTTCACCAGTTCATGGACGTTGGTTCCCACATCAGGCAGGTAGAATTCCACGGCACCGTTTTTTAGGGAAAGCGATGACATGATATAGTTTTCTCCCCTTCGGAACCCGTGAGAAGCCATGGTCCGGTTCATAAAATCGCAGGTGACTTCCGTCCCGTCGGCACACGTAAACGTATCGACTTTCGTCTTTTCCTTATCGAAACGGTCCAACCATTCATCATAAAAGTACATGGTATTTTTAAGGGATAGTACTGTTTCCGCACCGACCGCATCCGCAGGCGGTGCGATCAAACCATTTGTCCTCTCCTTCACCCAGTCAGCCATGGCCTCTGCCGTCTGTCCCGAGTGCAGATCTCCGGTAAAAATATCCGCATAGAAGTATTCCGCTGCCTGGGATACAAACTCTTTTTTCAAAGGAACGGAAGTATCCGCCCACAGGGAATTTGCGAGCGTAAGCGTATACCGGCTTCCGGACGGGTATTCGCCGCCCTCCCCGGGCTTATTATTCTTTTCATTCGGCACATGGTAAATCGCCTGAAAAGAGCTCTGGCAGTCTGCAGCCAGACTTTCTTTCTCTCCATAGTTTAATAGCTGAAGAATTTCAATTTCATTCTCTCCTGCTGCGCCCTCAGCCGCAATCGCCAGCGCATAGTAGAGTCCAAGCGGCGAGTACACCACATTATCACTGCTTTCACAAAGGAGAGCTGATGCCGTACTCACAATAAAGGATTCATATGCCTCCAGAAATCGAGCTTCAATTCCGCTCCGCAGTTCTCTTTCCCTGTCCCAGCGCTCCTCATCAGTATTATAAACAGGCTCTTTGGGATAGTCCGCCAGCGCCAGCGCCTCTATTTCCATCTTTGCATTCTTTCCTGAATCCTCTGCCTTCCGGCTGGAACAGCCGGTAAGAATGCCGCCCGCCATACAGTATGCGACAGCCGCTGCGATTATTTTCCTCCTTATCCAGGTTCTCATTGTTTTCCTCCCCTTTTCTTGCTTCTCTGTTTTCTGGTTTCTCCTGTTATTATGCCGCTCATTATTTCTCTGTTTCCTGTCTTGTTCCGTCGTATTCATCATATCATGTAGCCCGCTCGCCTCTCAATCAGCATCAGAAAATTGTAATGATTTTTAAATTTTCCGTCGGTTTTATGGAGGTCCGTTCATGATTCTCTCTTTTAAAATCTACCCGGGTGCGTTATAATAATCTGCAATACAAAGCATATGATCCAGTCATGAAAGGAGATTTTTAATTGAAACGAATTTTCGCATGGGCCGGCATTCTCGCCATTGCCGCCATTTTTCTTCTGTTAATTTACCTTACGGCCACCGGCGCTGCGCCGAACGTAATCATGGCAGTGCTTTTCTGCCTTTTTGTTATTCCAGTCATGATCTATGCGTTCCAGCTTGCTTTCAAATTTATTTCACGCAATAAAGACGAGGAGGATAAATAGCAATTCAGTATTAATAGCAAAAGGCACTCTCAATTAATGGGAATGCCTTTTCATTTTTTAATAATCAAACACTTCAAAGGTGATAGTATATTTTAATTGCCGTACCACATCATTATTGATTAATTTCTCAATATTATCTTTTGCGTTTTCAAAAGCCTTCTCTAAGATACCAATGAGCTCCGTTATTACCAAAAGCTTTGGGTTTTTCGTACGTAGCCAGGCTTGCTTCCCTACGGCTGTTTCCCACGATTTCGGTTTTTTGTACGTAGCAAGGACCGATTCACTACGGCCGTTTCCGGGCATTTCGCATTTTCAACCGTATAGCGATATAAGTTCTGCCAGGGAAGCGAAAAGGGGTGCCGCCTGACCCTTCCACCCGCGCGAAAGATACCCCCCCACTCACGCACATGAAGCCGCAGCCCCTAAGAGAACAGCAGGAACCGCAGGAAAACTGCTCAGGCCCGCATGTCCCCCAGGAAAACCACAAGCCACCTGACCAAAATCAGGTGGCTTGTATCATATCATTCTCTATTTCGATTTCATTTTACTTTCTCATAATGATCTCATCTCTTCCCGGACCGTTGGATACCATGGTAACCGGTACGCCAAGCTCCGCTTCGATGGTCTCAATATAGTTTCTGCAGTTCTCCGGAAGATCCTCATATTTCTTGATTCCGCGGATTTCACATTTCCAGCCCGGAAGCTTCTTAAGAACCGGTTTTGCCTTCTCAAGGTATGCGGTCGTCGGGAAGTCTTTTGTAACTTTACCGTCGATCTCATATCCCACGCAGATCGGGATCTCATCCAGATAGCCCAGCACGTCAAGAACCGTGAGCGCCACCTCGGTAGCGCCCTGCACGCGGCAGCCATACCTGGTCGCAACGGCATCGAACCAGCCCATACGTCTCGGACGGCCTGTGGTCGCACCGAACTCGCCGCCGTCACCTCCGCGGCGTCGAAGCTCGTCTGCCTCTTCTCCGAAGATCTCACTGACAAAGGCGCCTGCGCCGACAGCGCTGGAGTATGCCTTGACAACAGTTGTGATATTCTTGATCTCATACGGCGGAATTCCTGCTCCGACAGCACCGAATCCTGCCAGTGTGGAGGAGGAAGTAACCATCGGATAGATTCCGTGGTCCGGATCCTTTAAGGAACCCAGCTGTCCCTCCAGCAGGATATTCTTGCCTTCCTTAATCGCGTCATAGAGATATTTGGAAACGTCGCAGACATACGGAGCAACCATTTCCTTATACTCCATCAGAGTCTGGAACACTTCTTTCGGATCCAGTAACGGCTTGTGATATAAATGCTCCAGCATCACATTTTTCAGTGTGCATACATTTTCCACTTTGTCCATCAGATCTTTCTCGTCGCCGAACAGTTCGCTTACCTGGAAACCGATCTTTGCATATTTATCAGAATAGAACGGAGCAATACCGGATTTGGTGGAGCCGAAGGATTTTCCCGCAAGGCGCGCTTCCTCGTATGTATCAAACAGAATGTGATACGGCATCATGATCTGCGCACGGTCGGATACCAGGATCTTCGGCATCGGCACTCCCTGACTCACAACGTCCTGAATTTCCTTCACCAGATATGGAATATTCAGCGCAACACCGTTTCCGATAATGCTGGTCGTATGATTGTAGAAAACTCCGGACGGCAGAAGGTGCAGCGCAAATTTACCGTAATTGTTGATAATCGTGTGGCCTGCGTTGCTTCCTCCCTGGAAACGGATGATGATATCGGATTCTCTG
>JALEWG010000057.1 GCA_022788065.1 Lachnospiraceae bacterium
CCCTCGGTTGAAAAAGTACTGTCGGTCGCAAATTTTCTCGGTGTCTCCATGACATGGCTGGTCACCGGTTCGGAGGCCGAACAGGAACTTCCGGTTTCATTTCTGAGTCGTTACAGAGAGCTTTCCGAGGAGGAAAAAGAAAAGATCGAACATTTTATAGATGTGTGTTCCTGCCGTCCGCCGGAAGCATGCGCCGACGCAGCGGCACACAGCCGGCTCCCGATTCTGGGCCGCGCTTCGTCCGACATGCCCACGGAGGGAGTGGAGCTGCTGGGTTACGCAGAAGCCGATGTCCCGGCTGATTTTGTACTGATCATGGGCGATTCCAGTATGAACCCGCTGATTGTTCCGGAGGGATACATTTTCGTCCGGAAAGATGATCCTCTTACCAATGGCGATATTGGTATCTTTCTATGTAATCATCAAATAATCTGCCGTCAATATCTGTCTGCCGCCGATACGGTTATCCTCAGGCCAATCAATCCCCAGTTTCAGGAAATTTCATACAAAACACACGATTTCAAGCAGATCCGGCAAGTCGGAAAAGCTGTTTTTATCCATCCGGATGTTGCACAGCAGTTCAATTTTATGGTCTGAAATCTAATATATTCGATTTTCAATCATTTTTTTGCAGAATCCTGCCCGGCAGGATTCTCCGCCTCCGGCGGAAATTCTTTCCAAGTTCTGCCAGAATTCTATCTGCCCCCTCTCCGGTCCCTTCAAATCCCGGTCAATAGACCCCAACATAATATATAGTCAGCCACCTATAAAAATATGAATGTTTTTGCGGATTACGAAAGCACATCGTGCGGAGTAAGCCGGTATCAAAGGCCGCAAGGTCTGCTTTTGACTCCGCGCGGAAGGGTTTAGGCCCTCGCGGCTCGCTTTCGACTCCGCGCGGAAGGGTCCGGCCTCTGCTGGGTTTGCTTTTTACACCTGCGGGTATCTATGCGTAGAAACGCTACATTGAGATACCCGGCAGCCCAGTATTTTTCAAGTTATGTAAACTATATGCAAATCAAAAGTATCTCACCGGCAGAAAATAAGGTTAGATACCGAAAAACAGCCTTTTGGGTATCTTTTTTATTAGAGTTTCCGTATAGATACCGCGGCAAATTGTTCCACATTGAACCAGTCAAATTTTAGCCTGGTGCAGACTATTCCGCTCCCAATCAGTCGTATTTTCCTGCTGAAGGCAAATTTCCCATGCCGTTCAGCCGAATTTATCTATCAGCTTCGAACCGTATCGCATCAATCAAACAAAAAAGCATGATCCGGATACCAAATACTATTTTGGGCATCTCAAATCATGCTTTTCATAAGTTTTTCCATTCCCACTACACGTTACTTTAAAGCTGCAAAAAGGATATCGTTCCCTGAAAGCCGCTCTGTTAGTTCTTCGCCAGCTTTTTTAAAGACAGCAGCAGCAAAATAATCCCGATGCCGGTCAGAATATGACCGATACCTGCGATCCCTGAAATTGACGCGCTGGCAGCAGCATGACTGCTGTCAGCGGTACGCCAATATTGTAAGTCCACAGGAAGCCGCAGAACATTTTGTTCTTCTGCAGATCGTTATGCGCCCCGTATAAGGCTACTACCAGAAAAACCATCATCCCCAGCAGGAACAGGTGGGTATGAACCTTACCAAGAGCAGTCACGCCGGTATAGCGATTAAACTTGGTGAATTCCCGGTAAAATACGCCGCCTGCCATGGCGGCAACAGCATAGATAAGCGCAATGTTCAGATACTTTTTCATGATCTCTCCTCCTTATTCATAGCATGAAATCCGATCAGCACCGTCCAGACATAAGCGCAGGTCTTCGGGATCATCAGCATTCCCACAGCCGGGATTGTATCCGCAAACAGCACCACGGGGATATAGCATGCAAAGCTCAGCACAACGGTGAGCCACAGATGGTGGAAGGGTGTGTCATGCGTTTCTCTTGCGCTTCGGTAAAACAGCACAACGATCAGCGCACCAAGAATCGTAAATGGGATATTGCGGAAAATGCCCCAGGAAAGCGGCGGTTCTGCGCTGGTCCATGCATTCTGCGGCATCAGGCACAGAAGAATGCGTGTGAGAGCCAGAACCCAAACGGCAACGGTCATTCCGTTCTGACCGTTCACCTGATACCGGGACCGCCACACATAGTAGAGCAGCACATAGAACAGCGTCATGGTTATGGACGTGACCAGCTTACCGATTCCCAGCGCTGCCGTGTAGTTCTCCAGTCCCGTGGTGCAGAGGGCAACTGCCCGGGGGACCAGGTGAAAGGCGTCTCCGCACCCCAGCGTCACCGCCATGATCCCGTACAGCAAATATTGTTTCCGCCCCCTGCTGCCGCGGATCATCCGGATACCGAGAGTGATGACCGTCACCAGATATACGATGTCAAACAGTGTCTCGAAAATTGCCTGCATAAATCATTCCTCCTGATTTGAACAATGTTCATTTTATTGCAAAAGAATTCCCGCCTGCCGGCGGTTCTTTCTTATTTCTTATTTGTAGATTACCCTGCGAATCATTTCCAGCAGCACGTTACAGTCCTGCTGGCCCTGTACCAGCAGGATCAGCATATAGTCCAGCACAAAACCGGCAAAGTCTTCCTCAGTGAAGGATGGCGTAAACGTATCTTTCGAAACAGAAGGATCGTTCTGCAGCATCTCCATCAGTCCGACTTTCATGTGTGCAAAGGTATGCTCCATGACACTTTTGGCTTCCCCTCGTTTTGCACCTGCGATACCGACAGAATGGCCCGTCAGAAAGTCGGGATACGCCTCCGCCCCTTTCCGGATCCGCGCGAACAGTTCCGCCACATAGCCGGGAAAAGAGGTGTCCGCCCCGTCCCACTGTTCCGCATGGAAAATATCTCTCCATACGCTCTCCACTGTAGCCAGCACCAGTTCATCCTTATCTGCATAATAGTTATACAGCGTCCCCAGCGCAATATGGCACTCATCAGCGACCCGGCGCATATTGAGCGCTTTCATGCCCTTTTCTGCCACAATACGCCTGCACGCCTGCATGATGGCCTCTTTCGATGTGATGACAGTGTTCAAGCCGCTCACCTCCCAAACTAAACTTTGTTCAGTATAGTTCAATCCTCTGTTCTTGTCAATACACATGGTTCTTGAGTTTCCGCAATCTTATTCAGAAAGCATTGAAGTGCAGCGTTATTTTGTTTATACTTCCAGAACATATAAATATCTTCATACTCATCCTCTGCATTCATCGGAAGAAAGACCAGATGATCCGCATTGGTAAGCTTCTTGACGCTATAAGAAGGAAGAACAGTAATCCCCTCTTCTGCTGCGACCATAATCAACAGGCTTTCTATGTCATTGCTTTGCAGCAGAATCTTCGGTTTATAGCCTGCCTTCTCATAAAGCTGCATAAAATGTACATCACCAAAAGAGTCACATCCGCCGGACGGGCTCATATAGAGGATCGTCTCGTCCCGGAGATCCTCACGCCGCAGAGACTTTCGGGTGGCATACGGATGTCCTGCATATAGTGCAACGCAAAGTCTTGATCGCATATCAAGCCTGTATGCAATCTCCTCATTTGACCGGAGGTTTGTGCTGTCCCATGCAAATATGATGTCAAGCTCATTTGTCAGCAGCTTTTTCGCCAGCTCATCCGTCCCCTCCCGGACACAGGTAAAAAGGATATTCGGATAAGCCCGATGGAATGCCCGAAGCCTGTCCGAGAGATCCGATCGTTCGTAGCCTTTTTCATATCCGATCCGTATGGTTCCTACAGCACCTGTTGAAGCCTCCTGTGTTTTTGCCACCGCTTCATCGATTCTTGCAAGAATCGCCTTCGCCTCATGATAGAAAACATTCCCTGCCGGGGTTAGTTCTATCGGACGCTTCTGGCGGTTGATAAGCTGTAAACCCAGCTGATCTTCCAATGCTTTGATCTGCTGTGTAATTGCAGTCTGTGTGATATAGTGGCACTCGGCAGCTTTGGAAAAGCTGCGGCAGGAGGCCACAGACATAAAGTATCTTAGCTGATTGATGTTCATAACTCACCCCGATAATATAAGTTATTCTTATTATATCATGCGATTATTCCGGTTGTCACCACCAAAATATTCAATTATAATTTATTAAAACTTATTTAAAGGTGATTTTATGAGGGATAAGTATCTGCGGCCGCTGGTTGCGGCTATTGAAATGCTAATTGGAACTGCGTTGACTGCTGCTGCGTTCGGACTTATTATCGTTCCCCGGGGCTTTGCTGCCGGCGGAATAACGGGTTTTTCACGAATCATTGTGAGCGTGATCCCCATTCCTCTGTCTGCGATGGTTTTTATCGCAAACATGAGCTTACTAATTCTCGGCCTTGTTTTTATTGGTAAAAAGTTTATTGCCAAGACCGTTTCGATCAGCATTCTGTTTCCCGTCATGCTCGAAGTTTTTTCGCATCACGCTCTGAATTCTATTGCGCAGGATACCATGCTTTGCACAATTGTTGCCGGCGTGATGCTTGGCGTTGGTTCCGGGCTTATCCTGCACAGCGGCGCATCCTCGGGCGGTTTTGATATTCTTGCAGTAACTCTGAATAAAAAGTGCAATATACCTGTGGCTGTCGTAATGAACATCTGTGACGCCGCAGTAATCTTAATGCAGTCACTGAATCAGCCGCTGATCCAGACAATCTATGGCATCATAGTCATCACCATCAGTGCGGCAATTGTTGGCCGTATCGTAACGATGGGCGCCGGTGAAAGTCAAATTACACACTTAACCGGAATAGGATCGTTACATGAGCCTCATTTTTGAAATCACCTGTCCAATGTCCCCATTAATGCAGACCGCGCGATCCTCAATTTCTTTTGGCGCGTATGCTTCTCCCAGATTGATGCACGCGTAAGTGGACCTGGAATTCTGCGCCGTCATACGCAGAAATGGAACTTTGATGATGCCGGGAGTATTCCCGCCCACGCCCAGCTTCGTGATATGGAGGAGAAAGGCCTGCTCACCCGCAAAGTCTACGCCGAAGTGCCGCCGATGGTGGGGTATACCCTGACTGAAACCCACCAAACCCCAAAACATTCCCCAGATTTATGCAGCCATTTTCCGTGGCGGAATGCCAAAACTTCGTACTACAGATCTTGATCGTGACCGTTTCTACATGGACTGTATCAACACCTGCATTGTCTAAAACACAGCAAAAATGGAAATATTAACCGTATACGGCCGGACCGGTCATGGTCCGTACCCGCATACGGTTTATTTTCATTTTATTTTTTGGAGGTGGAATATTTGCAGTTGGCAGAAAAGAAATTTATCCGATTCATGCGCGCATTTGACGCGCATCCGTTTGAGATCGCGCTGAATGGGAATCGATATCTGATCGGTCAGGGGGAACCGGAATTTAAAGTCACTTTAAGCCGGATACTGAGCGTGAAAGAACTGATGACCGGCACATCGCTGGCACTGGGCGAGGCGTATATGGGCAGAAGTCTGGAAATCAAAGGAGATCTGTATGAGGCCCAGTGCAATAAAGCCGAGCGCATTCTGGAAAAGCTTCATCTTTCGGTGGGAATGTCCCTCTGCGACATCGGCTGCGGATGGGGATTTTTGCTGATTCTTGCTGCCAAACAGTATCACGTACACGGCGTCGGAATCACTCTGAGCACGGAACAGGCAGAAAACTTCAGAGAACGCATAAAGACAGAACATCTGGAAGACTTGCTGGAAGTGAAGCTGATGGATTACCGCGATCTCCCGGGAACGGGCATGACCTTTGACCGGGTGGTCAGCATCGGAATGCTGGAACATGTGGGGCGGGGAAATTATGAGGAGTATATGAACTGTATGAAAAGCCTCCTGAAGCCCGGCGGACTTTTTCTTCTTCATTTTATCAGT
>JALEWG010000070.1 GCA_022788065.1 Lachnospiraceae bacterium
CATATCTGACACAAGCTTTGGATCACTGCCGAAGGATCTGCGTTTTACCACCTGATTTGCGGGATTGGTGAGCACGTCGGCATCCGGAGCAAAGTCCACATTGAACCCCAGTTCCTTCAGATAGGCTCCGATGGTCTTCCCTGCTTCGAGAGCCTTTCGAGTGTCTTTGGTTTCCCCGATTTTTTCCATATCACCCACATTCGGCAGTCCGAACTCCGTTCTTCCCCCGATTCGTGCAACGGTGCCGCCTTCCTCGTCGACACACTGAAAGGACGGGATCCCGAACCTTTTTTCACTGTATGACGAGAGTCCGGAGAGCAGTGCCTTCGTCTGTTCCGGATCCTTTAAGTTGGACTTCATATAAATGAATCCGCCCACAGGAATTTCTTCATATGCGTTTTCCATCGGTTCTCCGGCCCGGATCACCGCACCGTTGTCCAGAAGTTCTTCTTTTCCCTCTGTCTGTTCACTCTCCGAAGCGGAAAGCAGCCCCTCGGGAAGTACCACAAACATCTGCGCCGCTTTTTCCCGGAGACTCATGCTCTCAAGGAACTCCTCCTCCCGGCTCCGGGCGGGATCTGTCTCCCTCTCCTCCTCTGTATTCTCCTGATTCAGGCTGATCCGGACGGTATCCCCACTCACGTCCGTCTCTCCGGAGGCACCGGGTTCCTGAACTGTTTCCTGGACCGTGGAAGCCTCTGTTTTAAACGGCGGTGCGGCTGCACAGCCGCAGACAAACGCCAGAAGCGCAAGTCCTGCGGCTGCCGCAAAGCCGTATTTCCTATATCTGCCCATCGTGCGATCTCTCCTCTTTCTGTCTTGCTCCGGCTCCGGACGATCCTTCCTTCTGCTGCCCGCTCTCTTTCCCGAACAGTTCATAATAGAAAATGTACTGCTGCAGGACCCCCTGAAATCCACGATACCGGCGGTTAGGGAACCCCCGCTTATAGTGAGCTTCCATCGCCTGCCGGATATGGGTGTCTACCGGGAATGCCTGCAGATGATGCAGGGAAAACAGGCAGATGCAGTCTGCCACCTTTTCCCCCACGCCGAACAGCTTCAGCAGTTCCTCCCGGGACTGTCTGTAATTCATGAGCGTGATGGCCTCCGGATCGATTTCATGATCCCTCACACTTCTTGCCGCCCGGACGACATATTTGCTCCTATAACCCAGATTGCATGCCTTTAACGCATCCTCATCAAGGTCTGCCAGCACCTCCGGCGTCGGGAACGCGTACCAGTTTATTCCGGATTCGTCTGCCATGGGCTCGCCGTAGGCCTCACAGATGTTTTCAATACAGCGCCGGATCCGCGCGATGTTGTTCTGCTGGGAGATCAGAAACGACACGATCATCTCCCAAAGATCCTGGCGCAGGATCCGGATTCCGGACCCGAAGGCAGCTGCCGCAGACAGGTACCGGTCATTGGGATTGATCGAGGCAATCCACCGGCCGTAGTCCTGTTCCAGATCAAAATAGGAAGCCCAGAACATTTCAAACTCCTCATCTCCGCAGGAGAACAGCCATTCTCCTTCACGCCCTCCTCTTTCCGCCTCCAGAAAGCGGTTTCCCGCCAGGATCCTCACACGCCCGTCGTCCATGGCTGTCATGCGAAAGCACTGTCCCGAGCGGCAGATCTGGTAAAGATCAAAGTTTTGTATTTCCCGTTTTATCATATACCGCATGTCATCAGCCGCACATAAAACTCCACGGCCTTCACCAGAGTCTCCGCCGGCACGCGCTCATCGTTGCCGTGGATCATCCCTGTCTCCCCCCTCTTTTTCTTTCACAAACAGCAACGTGTAATATCCGGCATCCTCCGGTATCTGCTCTGCACCTGAAACGATCCGCTCACGCTCCATCCCGCAGTTTTCCACCAGAATCACCTCGGCTTTCCGCTCCTTCAGGATCTGTTTCACAGACGGAAGTTTCTTTCCGGCTTTCATGAGAATTTTTGTTCCCGGCAGGTCCAGGGCCTCTTCAATATGGTAGGAGGCCGGAATGATGTGGATCTGCTCCTCCTTCTCCCCGATACTCATGGGAATCTTCGCGGCTGCCGCGCAGAAGGATGGAACTCCGCTCACGATCTCCGTCTCATATCCCGCATTCCGTATTTCCCTGTGAAGATACATGTAGGTCGAATAGACCGTGGGATCTCCCAGCGTGAGAAACGCCGTGTTTTTTCCCTCATCGAGAAGTGCCCTGAGGATCCGGACACCCTCCCTGTGGCTTTCCTCCAGAACCTTCTTGTCCTTGGTCATGGGCATGTGAACCCCGATTGCCGGCTTCCCGGCAATTTCCGGGCATGCCCCCTCCGCAATTTTAAATGCAGTCGTCTCGCCGGGAACCCTTCCCGGGACTGCGATCACGTCGCATTCCTTAAGAATTCTGACCGCTTTCAGAGTCATCAGCTCCGGATCTCCCGGGCCCACGCCCAGACCATACAGTTTTCCTGTCATATGTGTAATCCTCTTTCTGTCTGTGTTTTTTATGTCTAATTCATTTTCTTTCCCTGCCTCTCAACCAGATCGCCTCCCGGATTCCGAATCAGTTTTCTTCCTGACCGTGCAGCGGATTCCAGCTTCCTCTCCTGTAGCAGATGAAAAACAGGGCAAAGAGAAGAAGATTGTGGGCGATCATGCAGCCCCACGCCGACACGAGACCGCCATTCCAGATCTGTGTGCATACAAAAGTTCCGGCAATACGGACAAGCCACATGCCTGTAATATTGTAAAGAAATGGCTCCCGCGTCTTCCCGACACCCTGCATCATGCCTTCGATAATGATAGAGAATCCGTAAAACGGCTCTGACAGCGCGACCATGCGCAGAACTGTCGTCCCCAGCCGGATGACTTCCTCATGGGTGGAAAAGATCCGTACCAGGCCGGGAGCTGACAAAAACAGTGCGCCTCCGGATACCACCATCAGACCGATCTCCAGCGGAATGAACATGGAAGCCAGACTGCGCATGCGTTTTGCGTCCCCCGCGCCGTAGGCATTGCCCGCCAGTGTGGCTGCCGCCGTCTGCATACCGAAGCCCGGAATATAGAACGCAGATTCCACCGTATTGGCGATCGTGTGAGCCGCCGTGGAAACCTCTCCGAGGGAATTGATCATAGACGCGAACGCCACATACCCAAGCGATGTTCCAAACCGCTGCAGCATATTCGGAAATGCCACCTTCAGACACGGCCGCAGAATCTTCATGTCCGGAGTAATCTTCTGTCCTTTCGGTGAAATGACCGGATGACGCCATAACGCCAGGGTGATCAGGACGCCTCCGATCGCGAATGCCACTGCACTTGCCGCAGCCGCGCCGAGGACTCCGAGCCCCGCACCATACACGGTAAACTCTCCGAAAAATCCGGAAACCGTCCGGGTCGGATAGATCAGAAGAAAATTCAGCACAATATTGATCCCGTTGACAGCCGCCCCCACTTTCATGGGTGTTCTCGTATCCCCGACGGCCCGAAGGAGCGTTCCGAAGATGATCATGGCCGTCCGCAGGAGGATCGGCGTATATATAATAAAGAAATAATCCGCTGTCAGCTCCCGGATCGCGGGATCCACCCGCATCCAGACAGGCACTCTGCTGCTGAGCGAAAGCGTTACCACTGTAAAAAAGCTGCCTGTCACCAAAACTGCCAGAACCGCCTGTCCTGACGCGCGTCTGGCGGCCTCCCGGTCTCCGGCCCCGCAGGCCCTTGCTATGAACGACAGAAATCCCACGCTCAATGCAGAGATCGTACTCTGAATCAACCAGTTGACGGTTGTCGTAGCTCCCACTGCCGCAGTCGCCTGTGTCCCCAGCGTGCCGACCATAGCCGTGTCAATATACTGAACCGCAGTCTGCATCAGCTGTTCCAGCATGGTAGGCCATGCAAGTCCGAGAATAACGGAAAGCATCCCGAAATTCCATCTTTGGTCTGTCTGTTTTTTTTCTGTACCCCCCACTTGTAATCTCCCCCGGTTTATTTTGCCGGACCGGACTCCCGCTTCGAAAGTCCGTTTTCCCCGCCGGCATATACGTTATTATACCATCGGAACGCCCGAAAATCAATCTGCCTTGCAATCCATGCACAAACATGACGGTTCTGTTTATTGCGGCGCTGGCTTTCTGCTGATATAATACTTAAAGAAACGGAGGTATGACAAATGAGCAGTTCTCTCTATGAACTTTTATGGTATTTTGTTCTCTACTCCTTTATCGGCTGGGGTCTGGCCACCGCGGCAGCCGCAGTGAGGGAGAAAAAATTTGTGGACGTGGGATTTCTGTACGGGCCCTACTGTCCATCCTGGGG
>JALEWG010000078.1 GCA_022788065.1 Lachnospiraceae bacterium
AAAATATCTTCTTCAGACGGATGACGGCGTCTATATTGCCATAGAAAATCTGGGTTACAAATATGTGGATCAGGAGAAAAACACATTGATCCAGACATGCCCCTCGTTCCACGCGCCGCGCGGGAAATACGAATGGCTCAATTACGGCGTCTACGTGGGAAGCCTGACCGGAAGCACGGTGGACGGGGTTCGCGGCGTGGATATAAAGATCTATAAAATGATGTAAGAAGAACAGTAACTGAAGACTGCATAAATATGTTGAAGGAATAAAACAATGAGAAAAGAGATCAAACCAGGAAGAGACAGAAAGAGCATCAATTTTATTGACAACATCGTATATTCCAGACAGAAGGATCTGGAGGGCAGAGAGATGGAACTGAAAATGTCCATCATGCTTCAGAACGGAAACAGTGAGATGCGTCTGGCTGCGGGACGCGATGACGAAGGCGACGACAGGACGCCGAAGCCGGCAATCCTCTGGGTTCCGGGAGGCGGTTATCGCGGCTGCGACAAGAATCTGATGGTGGCCGAGATGGCGTTTCTGGCAGACGCGGGATTTGTGGTGGCGTCCATGTACTACAGGAGCAGCGCCGAAGGACATTTTCCTGATCAGATCATCGACGTGAAGACTGCGCTGCGTTTCCTGAGAGCGCATGCGGACGAATATGAGATCGATCCGGATCATATCGGCATCATCGGAAGATCAGCGGGCGGCCATCTCGCCTCCCTGGCGGCTGTCAATTCGGACCTTTATGACAGTGAGGAATGGAGCGGCTATTCCTCCAAAGTGCAGGCATGCTGTGATATGTTCGGGCCGGTGGACTTTGTGAAGTTGATGGAAGCAGATGAGTACTGCATGAAGCATGATCCCAATTATCGGTGGAAAACGGTGGAGGAGACCCATGCGGGCGCAGTTCTCGGCGGAGATCCGGCTACGATGAAAGAGCGCTCCAAAGAGTTCTGTCCGCCGTACATCCTCACAGACGCGCTTTGCCCGATCCTGATCCTCCACGGCGACGCCGACAAACTGGTTCCGTGCGAGATCAGCGAGGATTTTTACAGGAAGATCGTCGAGATGGGCATGGAAGACCGCGCCGAGTTTTATGTGCTTCAGGGAGCAGGCCATGGCACCAGAGAATTTTTCCAGCCGGAGACAAAGAAACTGATTTTGGAGTTTTTTGAAAGAAATCTGAAATAGCGGTCAACATATGTATTAATATGAAACAGGCGTAGGAGCTGTCATACCGGTGACTGGTGTGCAGCTCCTTCTGTGTTTTCGGACTGCTTGCAAAGAAGCTCTGTAATTGCTATAATATAGACAGACCGATTTATATTATTCATGGAGGAAAGGTATATGCAGTACAGAAAATTTGGCAACACTGGTATTGAAGTTTCCGCACTGGGATTTGGCTGTATGCGGCTTCCGATCAATGAGGACAAGACCATCAATGAGGAAAAAGCGATCGCAATGATCCGGCATGCCATTGATAACGGCGTCAACTATGTGGATACCGCTTATCCGTATCATCAGGGAACCAGTGAACTGGTTGTCGGGAAGGCTTTGAAGGACGGATACCGTGAAAAAACATATCTGGCGGATAAGCTTCCGGTATGGCTTCTGGAAAAGGAAGAGGATTTCGATCAATATCTCGACGAGCAGTTAAAGAAGCTGGATACCGATCATATTGATTTCTATCTGCTCCATGCGTTAAGCAGAGAGCGGTTTGAGGAGAAGGTAAAAAAACTCAACCTGGTAAAGAAGATGGAGGAGGCCAAAGCGGCCGGAAAGATCCGTCATCTGGGATTTTCCTTCCATGATTCCCTTGATCTGTTTAAGGAGATCATCGACTACTATGACGGCTGGGAATTCTGCCAGATCCAGTATAACTACATCAACACCAATTATCAGGCCGGAACCGAGGGCCTGAAGTATGCAGCGTCGAAAGGTCTCGGCGTGATCGTCATGGAGCCGCTTCTGGGTGGAAAACTTGCGAACCTGGCTCCGCATGTGGCGGAAGTATTCCCGGAGGGCAAGTCCCACGTGGAATATGCGCTTGATTTCCTGTGGGATCAGCCGGAAGTAAGCCTGCTGTTAAGCGGCATGACGGAACCGGAGCAGGTGGAGGGAAATCTGGAGTATGCGGGAAGAAGCCATGTCGGCATGGTAACGGAGGAAGACCGGGCCGTTTACGCAAAGGCAAAGGAGATCTTCGACCGCATGGCACTGGTGAACTGTACAAAATGCGCGTACTGCATGCCATGTCCGTTCGGACTGAATATCCCGGAGCTGTTTGCCGCATATAATATGACGGCGAGCCACGGAATGGCAAAGGCGAAGGCGGCTTACGCCGAGCTTTCCACTAAGGCTGACGCATGCCGCGCATGCCACCACTGTGAGAAGGAATGCCCGCAGCATATCCATATCAGCGAGATCATGCCGAAGGTTGCGAAGATTTTCGAGTAGGAATGAATGGAGGTCTTTTTATGTCGGAAGAGAAACAGAGAACGGAGAGTAAGAAGGAACGGAAAGCGCAGATGGAAAAAGCTGCAGCAAAGCTCGGCTGGCTTCAGAGACAGTTAAAAGAGGAAAAAATACCGGTACTGATTACCTTTGACGGTCTGGACGCGGCAGGAAAAGGCCTCCAGATCAACCGGCTGATCCAGGCGCTGGATCCCCGGGGCTTTGACGTCTATACGGGTGACAGGGACGGCGAGGAGGAACGGATGCATCCGTTCCTGTGGCGGTTTGCGACAAAGACGCCGGCTAACGGCCGGATCACGATCTTTGATACCAGCTGGTACCGCCATGTACAGCAGGATTATTTTGACGGCATGACAAAGGAAAAAGATCTGGACGAGGCGTTCACGGATATTCTGGCATTCGAGAAATATCTGGTGGACAACGGCGTCCTCCTCATTAAGTTTTTCCTGACCATTCCGGAAAAGGAGCAGAAGAAGCGGTTTGATAAGCTGGAACAGTCGGAAGAGACCGCATGGCGCGTGACGGAGGCTGACCGGGCACGCAACCGGGAATATAAAAAATATAAAAAGATCAATGAAGAGATGATCTCGCGGACCAGCTGGATCGGAGCGCCGTGGCACACGGTGGATTCCACGAAAAAAGACGCGGCTGCGCTAGCCATCATGAACACGGTAAACCGGTGCATGGAACAGGCTCTGGAGGAGAAAAAGCGTGTAAAAGAACCGGGTATCTATGAGGGACCACTGCCGCCGGATCGATATAAAAAGGGAATCCTTGTGAAAACGGATCTCAGTAAAACGCTGGAACAGAAGGAATACAGAGAAAAGCTGGATAAGCTCCAGAAGAAGGCGGAAAAACTGCACAGCGAGCTTTACCGCCTGAGAATCCCGGTCGTGCTCTGCTTTGAAGGCTGGGACGCAGCCGGAAAAGGCGGCGCGATCAAGCGTCTCACGAGCCATCTGGACCCCAGAGGCTATCAGGTCTGTCCGACCGCGTCTCCGGATAATACGGAAAAGGCTCACGATTATCTTTGGAGGTTCTGGACTCGCTTCCCGAAGGATGGCCATATTGCGATCTTCGACCGAACATGGTACGGGCGTGTCATGGTGGAGCGGATCGAGGGCTTCTGCACGGAGGATGACTGGCGGCGTGCATACGATGAGATCAACGCCATGGAGGCGCATCTCGTTCATTCCGGCGCTGTGATCCTGAAATTCTGGATCCATATCGACAAGGATGAACAGGAGCGTCGGTTCAACGACCGCATGAAGAACCCGGAAAAACAGTGGAAGATCACGGATGAAGACTGGAGAAACCGGGAAAAGTGGGACCAGTATGAGGAAGCGGTCAATGAAATGCTGGAGCGCACGTCCACCGAAAAGGCTCCATGGATCGTCGTGGAAGGCAATTCCAAATATTACGCCAGAATCAAAGTTCTGAAAACGGTGGTGGACGCACTGGAAGAAAAGATTAAAGAAGTGGAAAAAGCGAAGAAGAAACATGGGTAGAGTTGTGATTACAGGCGGCGGTGCGGCCGGTATGGCGGCCGCGATCGGAGCCGCACAGTCGGGACATTCCGTTGTCCTTTATGAAAAAAACGAAAAACTCGGAAAAAAGATCTACATTACGGGAAAGGGACGCTGCAACGTCACCAATGCCTGCGATACGGAGGAACTGTTCGGGAACATGGTCACCAACGGGAAGTTCCTTTACAGTGCCATCTATGGATTCACCAATTTTGACATGATGGAGCTTCTGGAATCATGCGGCTGCCCGTTAAAGACAGAGCGGGGAAACCGGGTCTTTCCCGTCTCTGATAAATCGTCGGATGTGATCTCCGCGCTGGAGCGCAAGGTGAAAAGCCTGGGTGTGGAGGTTCACCTGAATGAGCCGGTCCGGGATCTGTGGCTGGAAGACGGCGCTCTGAAAGGCGTGATTCTGGAAAAGAGCGGGAAAAAGATCCCGGCTGACTCGGTGATCGTGGCCACGGGAGGATTTTCCTACCAGGCGACAGGTTCCACAGGGGACGGATATGAGTTCGCGAGACGGGCAGGCCATACGGTGACAGAACTTTCGCCGGCTCTTGTTCCGTTTGTCTGCGCGGAGGAGGATGTGCGCTCGCTTCAGGGTCTTTCTCTTCGAAATATCGAAGTGACGGTTTACAACGGGAAAAAAGTCCTGTGGAAGGAATTCGGGGAGATGCTGTTTACCCACTTTGGCGTCAGCGGTCCGGTGGTCTTAAGCGCCAGCAGCTATGCGGCGAAAGCGATCAGGAAAAATCCCCTGGTCATGGATATCGATCTGAAGCCGGCACTCTCCAGGGAACAGTTGGATGCGAGGATCCTCCGGGATTTCAATGAGGCAAAGAACAAACAGTTTAAAAACTCTCTATCCGGGCTGTTTCCCGCAAAGCTGATTCCGGTCATGGTAGCCAGAAGCGGGATCGATCCGGATAAAAAGGTCAATGAGG
>JALEWG010000092.1 GCA_022788065.1 Lachnospiraceae bacterium
TCTGGAGTCTGCTGAGCTTCATGCAGGAAATTCCCTGACCGCCAACCCAGAAAGCTGAAAACAGTCCTCTCAGATGAAGCGGATTTTCTGTTCTTCTTAAGTCATATCCATAGAGATACACCGCAGCCAGAATCAGGAATACTCCCGACAAACAGTAATGGGCGCTGGAAGCAGCGAGCATTCCGGCGCCATAACAGATCAGATACACCAACATATACTATTCTCCGAGTCCGCTCTCTACAAGTGCGACGATCTCCGCCAGAGCCTTCTCCTCGTCCGGCCCTTCGCAGATAAACGTGATCCTGTCGCCGCTCTTCACACATGCTCCCAGCACACTGAGAACGCTCTTTGCATTTGCCGTTGTCGTTCCGAACTGGAATTTCACGGATGACTGGTAGCACAGCGCTTTCTTACAGAGGATCCCCGCCGGCCTCAGATGAAGGCCGGTGGGATTCTTGATCGTAACTTTTTGACTTACCATATTCGATTTGTTCTCCTAAATGTAAAGCTGATTATTGTCCGGTTGATGCGGATGCAGAAGACTCAGCCGGTCCGGAAGTATGTGCTTCCGTTCCGGATTCCGTTACTGTCGATACATCCGGCGAGCTGCCGTTCTCTTCCTCAGTTTCTATGGCTCCGGGACCATCCGGCATTCTTGCCACATGGATCGAGCAGGATGAGATACTGATCACTTCATACGCAGAATCCAGTTCTGTCTTCAGGCGGACATCCGCCTCGTGCAGTCCCTCAGCCATGGCAGATACGTCGATTTCCAGATCTCCGGTATCCAGAGACAGGCTGTCCAGCTCCTCTTCCAGAGCTCTTACACGGATATTGACCGTACCTGGCTCCGCCTTGTATACATATTCATCTCTTTCGCCCTCATAACAGGCCTCGTTGACCTCAACCGTATAGATCCGTTCCTCCAGCCGTTCCACTGTCATCGTCACATTGATCTCGTGACGTTTGGTTCCTGCCAGAGTAACTCCCATCGGAAGCAGCTGTGTCAGGTCGATAGTCTTCACCACGTCCGTTCTCGCGTGATCCATATTCAGCATCTCAGCCGGAATCGTGATGGTGTTTAAGGAAGCCAGAACCGATTTCAGACCGATGACCGGCACACTCTTGACGTCACATTCCACGCCGGTAAACCGGTAACCGTCGGCTACTTTTCCGGACACTTCAAAGTCCAGCGTCAGATTTTTCACTTTGAGAACCTGAAGCGTATATTCCACAGACTCGCAGTCGCTTTCGATCCTGCTGCTGAGCTCGATCTTATTGCCGTTCGCGTCATAATATCTGGGCACAGCCACTCCGGAAATGTCTGCCGTCACTCCATCCAGGGAAATCTCGATTCCGGCACTGCTGATCTGACCAATCAGAGATTCCGGACCCTCAACGTAGAGGTAACCCGGCGAAAGTGTGATCTCACCTGTTTCATATTCTTCCCCGAGCGTTCCAATGAGCGTCGTGTGAAGATCAAACCGCTTTCTCTGGAGCGGTTCTGTCTCAATTTTTATGGTTGAGGTCTTACTGACCGGATTGGAGACAAGGTACTCTCCATGGCTCAGAACCTCAATTTTGATCGGAATTGCGCCAGTTACGGACCACATATCTGTCATGTCCGCGTATGCCCTGAAATCCGCCGGACGGATCCTGTGGGCATTGGTCGTCTTGACTTCATAGGATATGGTGGTTGTCTTTTTTCCGATGATCTCATACGTCAGCCCGTTCTTTTCCAGTACGTCCGCGTTGACGATCTCCACAGGTACCTCCACCGTATCAGCCATGACGGGATCTGCCACATTGACAACTCCCAGCCAGACAAAAAACGCGCATAAAAATGACAGAATCTTAAGCCCCCAGCGCTTATTCTGTTTTTCTTTCATTTTTCAGTCTTCCCTTCCACAGTCGGAACCTTCCGGCGCCTGCCTCCTCCTTGTTTTCCACAGACAGAGCCGTGCGGAGTGTTTCCGGATCACTGATTCTCGTCAGTTTTCCTCCCTGTGCCAGGGAGACACGTCCTGTTTCTTCCGATACGACAACCGTAAGACTGTCCGTACTCTCACTGATTCCGAGAGCGGCGCGGTGTCTTGTTCCCAGGTCCTTGCTGATACTCAGGTTATCGGACAGCGGCAGATAGCAGGTTGCCGCAGTGATCCTGTTTCCGCGGATCACAACCGCACCGTCATGAAGCGGGGTATTGTGTTCAAAAATATTGATGAGAAGCTGGCTCGTAACGATACCGTCCACATCAATACCGGTCCGCTCAATTTCCTGAAGCGGAGTTTCCCGCTCGATGACGATCAATGCTCCTGTCTTTACCTTTCCCATCTCAAAGGCGGCTCGGACGATCTCACTGACAGTTTTGTCTGTATATCCCTCAGGTCCGCGAACCTCCTCCGGAATAAAAAACTCCGTCAGAATGTTCTTGCTGCCCAGCTGTTCCAGCGCTTTTCTTAGTTCCGGCTGGAAAATGATGAGCAGGGCGATCAGGGCCAGCTGGCCCATGTGGCTGATAATCCATGTAATGGTGTTGAAATGGAGAATCGCAGCCGCCAGGTAAAATCCAATAATGATCAGGCCGCCTTTTAACAGCACCCATGCCCTCGTATTCTGAACCCACAGCAGAATCTCATATATGAGGAACGAGATAAGCAGAATTTCAAGGAGATTGGAAAATGTGATTTTGGGAATAAATGCAAACCAGGAATAAACGCGCCCCAGAAATTCTGTCATCTCACCACCTCCATTCTCTTCATTATTTTACAAATCCAATTTCTATCCGTTGCGCTTATCCGTTCTGACATTCTTTCTGGAATAGATCCTGTGAACCTTCACGTCAGGCGTGGAAACCGCAATTTTCGGAACTGCCTTCACATAATAATAGTAATCGTCATCTTCGTACTGGATATATTCCGT
>JALEWG010000116.1 GCA_022788065.1 Lachnospiraceae bacterium
TGTGCTGATTCCCATCTCTCCGCCAAGCCCGAATTCCATTCCATCGGTCAGCCTTGTGGACGCGTTGTGACAGACTACATTGGCCTCGACTTCTGTCAGAAAGCGTTCCGCATTTTCCCGGTTTTCTGTTATGATCGATTCCGTATGCGGTGTCCGATACCGGTTAATGTGCTCAATCGCCTCTGATACATCGGATACGATCCGTACCGCAAGAATCGGGGCAAAGTATTCTTTTTCCCAGTCTGATTCCGCTGCCGGAACTGCATTCGGGTACAATTTTACGGTTTCCGGACACCCTCTTATTGCAATTCCGGCAAGCTCCAGTTTTTCGAGCAATTCTTTCAGGTGCACTGCCCCCCATTCTCTGTGAACCAGCACAGTCTCAATAGCGTTACAGGCCAGCGGGCGAGGAACCTTGCTGTTCATGACAATGGCCTCGGCCATTGCCGGATCCGCATCCGCATCAATGTAAACATGGCAGTTTCCTGGCCCTGCACCAATCACAGGGACCGTAGCTTTTTCTTTGATATCTCTAAGCGCATCATAGCCTCCGCGCACGATCATCAGGTCAACAAACCGGTCTTCCCGCGCCAGTTCATAAGTCAGCTGGTAGTCTCCTTCCGGCATCAGACATATAGCCTCCTCCGGCAGACCTGATTTTCTCAGACCTCTGCACAGACATTCCACAATTGCGCGATCCGTTAAACGGCAATGACTGCTGCACCGCAAAAGCAGTGCATTTCCTGTACGTATACAAAGCGCAGCACTGTCTGTCACCACCGTGGGGCGTGCTTCATATACCATTGCAACGACGCCAAGGGGTACTAACCGTTTTTCCCGTTTCAGTCCGTTCGGTTTATATTCTGCGGAAACCAGACTTCCGACCGGATCTGCATAGTCCGCGCATGTCCGAAGAAATGAAACCATTTCCGCCAGATTCTCCTCCGATATTGTCATAATTCGGATTCTCTTTTCTTCCAGACCCACGGCTTCCGCCGCTTCCAGGTCCTCACAGTTTGCCCGGAGTACTTTCTCCATTCCCGCTTCAAGCTCATCGGCCATTGCCCGGAGGGCCTCACTCCGCATGGAAGCCGGCACCAGCGCCAGTTTTCTGGATTCCGCCTTCACCGTTTCCAAAAGATGCCTTTCCTGTTCTCTCATGTACATCCCTCCCGTTAAAATACTGATATGCTTCCAGCAGGCAACGGCTGTAACTGTGTTCCGCCATTTTCGGAAATTCCGCAAATATGGCCTGTTCCACCAGCTTTCCCTGCCACATGACCGCGATTCTATCCCAGCCCGTGTATGAAAAATCCACATCATGAAGAATCGCCAGAATACTGATCCCCTTTTCTGTTTTTATACGGTTTAACAGATCAAATACCTCTTTACCGCTGTCTTTATCCAGCATGGACGTAGATTCATCCGCGATAATAAGCCTTGGCTCCGGCATCAAAGCCCGCGCAATACACACCTTCTGACGCTGGCCTCCTGACAATTCTCCGACCTGGCGGTCTAACTTCCCCACCAGTTTCCTGTCCACATAAGCCAGCGCTTCTTCAGCCGGAATACATGGTCTTTTATTTCTCCGGCATATTCGGGCAGTCTCCCCCAGCGTCTTTCTTACAGTAAAACTGCTCTCAAGCGCACTGTACGGATCCTGAAAAATATACTGAATTCCGGCACAGTCTTCAAATGAACGTCTGCCTGAAACAGCCCCCAGCTCTCTTCCGTCAAGCAGAACCCGTCCGGAATCCGGGCGGCACATACCTGCAATGATCTTTGCCAGTGTCGTCTTTCCGCTCCCGCTCTCTCCGGCGAGTACAAGACTTTCCCCGTCATAAAGAGTAAGGCTTACTCCATCTGCCGCTCTGATTGTTCCGTATCGTTTTTCGATCTGTTCCAGTTTCAGCATGAGTTTTCCTCCCGCAAGTCAATAATATGGTCTGCGGCCCGCTCCAGAAACGCGTAGCTGTGAGAAACCATCAGGATCGCCGTTCCATTCTCCTTGATCTCCCGCAAAAAAAAGACCATATCCTTAAGCGTAATCAGATCAATCGCCGAGGAGGGCTCATCAAGAATCATAAGACATGGTTTTTTCAGTGCGCAGAGAAGAAGAACCATTCTCTGCTGCTGCCCTCCGGAAAGACCGCCCGGCCGGCGTGACAGCACAGATTCCTCCAGGTGCAGCGCAGACATCAGGCGGCAGATTTCTTCTTTATCTTCACGCATTCGATTTCCGTCGCACGTCAGGTGGATATGTTCGCGGAGAGTCAGTTTCGGGTTTAATGCCGCCTGACAGAACTGGGGACAATAACTGACCCTGCGGTACAGTTCCGGTCCCGGCTTCGGAAGCGGTTCTCCGTCAAGAAGCGCAGTCCTAAAAGAGATCCGGCCCGGAAAATCCGGATTGAGAATCGACTCCAGCAGACTTGTTTTTCCGCATCCGCTGGGACCGAACAGCCCTGCCAGTTCTCCTTTTCTCACATGAATGTCTCCATAATGTAGTTTCAGTCCATCCGGATAACAGATTCCGTAGTCTTCCAAATACAGCATATTATGTCTCCTCCGTCACAAGCAGCGCGAGGCTTACAGTAAAAACAATCACAACTAGAATCGGAGGAAGCAGATACCATAAAAATGTATTGTCATAATACAGGTCCTCATAATCCATTGCTGCCCGGATCAGTTTTCCCCATGTTTTTGCTAACGGATCCCCGATTCCGAAAAAAGAAAGTGTTGTCTCGTACATGACCGCTTTATTACACTGGAGAATAAAGAAGGACTGAATCACCGGCAGTATATCCGGAAGCAGCTTCCGTATTACATCCAGCACATTTCCTTTCATCATCATCGTGTATCTGACCTTGCTGCTGTTCATACAATCTGAGAGCTTGCTGCGAGTGATTTTAAACACACGCGGCCATGAAAACAAAACAATCACAAGAACCGTGTTAAGCATTGTCGGCCTGGCAAACACGGCAACAAACATGATGACCACCAGTTCCGGAACGATCAGAAAGAGACTCGCTGCCATAGTCAGGATCTCATCTGCAAGCTTTCCCAGATAACCGGCAAGAAACGCCAGAAAGGTACCGAGAAAAGTGGAAAGAAAGCCGGATATCAGGGACAGGGCAACGGTCAGACGAAATCCGTTAATCAGCATGGAAAAAATATCATGTCCCATCTCATCGGTTCCCAGCAGGTATTCTGCACAGGGCGGCTCCAGGGAGGGATGGCTGAAATCCGTAACCTTGTAAGGCATGATCCAGGGCGCCAGAAATGCCGTGAGAAGATACAGTCCCAGGATCATCAGGCATATTTTTTTTCGCAGGGAAAGCCTGCCGGACTTTTTCAGGATATGCACACCTACACCCCTCTCTTCTCAGCTGACGCGTGTCTGGCGCGTCAGAAGCATTTCAAAAATCAGATTAATTCCAATCCCGTACAGACACGAAATCAGAAGTATTCCCTGCATCAGCGGATAATCCCGATAGTTCGTAGCGTTTTTCAGGAGCTGACCAAGTCCGGGAAATGAAAAGACCGCCTCCACGAACATAGACCCCATAATACACATGATCGCCTGGATATTCAGCTTTCCCATAAGGTCAGGCATAATATTTTTTATGATAAATTTCCATCGGATCTGCCGCGGCGAAATGTTCAGGTACCGGGCAAACGCCACATATGGCATCCGCTTGATTTTCATCGTACTGCCATAGGCAAAAATCGCAATCGAAGGGATCTCTGATATGGTGAGTATGATCAAAGGCAGTGTCATATGGCGCAGCATATCTGCCAGATATCCAGGCTGTCCGGGCAGCATTCCCGGGGTCACAGCGCCCGTAGCAGGGAACAGTCTGAGTTTATAAGCCAGAACGATCTGGAGCACAGCCGCAAGAAGAAATGTCGGGACAGACTGCACCGCGAGAAGCGGGGGAAGAAGCGCTGCTCCGTGTCCTCTCCCTGAAAGGGCCATCGCTGCTCCGAGAGTAATTCCGATCACAGAGGCCAGAAGCAGCGCCGTTAAAGACAGCCGGAGCGTCCACCCGGCGGCTCCCAGGATCCGGTCAATGACCGGCGTTTTGTAAAAGAAAGAATAACCAAGATCCAGCCGGAACAGATTTTTCAGATACCTGGCAAACTGCATATGCATCGGCAATTCGGGAGCATAATACTCCTCAAACTGTTTCAGCGCTGCCGCAGGGATCGTACCGGAATAACCACTTCCTTCGCCCGCGATCGCACTTAGCGGACTGCCCGGGATCATTCTTGGCAGAAAAAAGCTGATCAGCACAACGAGGAAAAGGTAGACGGCATATTTAAAAAGAATTCTGCCTGTCTTCCTGACACGGAGCTGATTCCCCATGCGTTTTGTCTTCCCGCTTTCAATTCTTTTTACCGTACAGACCTTCTCCTCTTCATGCATCATTTTCACCGCCTTTTATTTCGCAAGTGTATTGATCTGTGTTACTCTGCCTTCCAGGTTCCGGTTGTCAGAATCAGTTTGTTATACAGATACGGGATACCACTAGAGATACCATCCATTGTATAATAAAAACCGTCAAATACCGTGTTATTGTAGGCAGATGCATTGCTCTTATAGTAAAGTACGATGGTCGGCAGTTCATCAGCTACGATTTCCTGAAGCCGGTCTACCAGTTCCTCGCGCTTTGTCTGATCCAGCTCCTGGAGGGACTCGGCAAAAATGCGGTCATACTCATCATTCTGCCAACGTGTACCGCCCTGTGTGGTAACTTTTGCGGCTCCGCTTGTATCGGTTGCCAGACATGCCATATATTTCGGATCTCCGCCGAAGCTTCCGTGACCGTTAGCAACGATCGTAAAGTTTCCTTCCTGAATCAGCGATTTAACAGTATTATCATCCGTCGATTTCACAGTCAGCTCAATTCCCACTTCTGCAAGATAGGCCTTCAGCATCTCTGCCATCGATTCATCTTTATCGGAAATCAGAAGCTCATAGGACATGGGCTCACCCTTAAACTCCAGGATTCCGTCACCATTGCTGTCAGCCGCACCCGCGTCCGCAAGCAGAGTTTTTGCCTTCTCCACATCCTGATCATATACAGTTACATTAGCATTGTACCACGGGGATTCCGGATGTACATATCCGGCCGTACCGGCAATACCTGCGCCGTTAAATGCCTTGTCCAGAATTTCCTGACGATTGATTGCATAGGAAATCGCCTGGCGCACTTCTTTCGTTGCAAGCGCCTCATTATCGAAATTAAAATACATCCGGCAAAGCCACAGGCTCTGACCCTCCAGAACCGTTATATTGTCGGTTCCCTTCATGCTCACCGCCTGTTTGTAGCTGGTCGTTGTGGCTGCATCGATGTCACCGTTTAACAGAGCTGTTTTCGGATCCTCATACGGGGAAAGAATCAGACGGTCGATCTGAACATCTCCATAGAAATAGTTCGGATTTTTTACATATGTGTAAACTCCCGCCTCCGCATCATAGCTTTCCAGCATCATCGGACCGGTTCCAACAAATGCATCTTTTTCCGTATAAGTTGTCGGATCCTCTACTTTCTCATAAATATGCTTCGGCAGCATCAGCAAGTTTGCCGCAACGTCAGCGATAAACGCTACATAAACTTTATTCAGTTCGATCTCAACTGTCAGTTCATCCACAACGCGGACTTCTTTCACACTGGAAGTGGAAACCCAGCTGTACGGATGCTCTGTCATATAATCGAACGTAAATTTGACATCTTCTGCCGTAAACGGCTCTCCGTCATTGAACTTTACACCCGGACGCAGTTTAAATGTATAAGTCTTATTATCGTCAGAAACCGAATAGCTTTCTGCCAGATAATTCACAAAGCCTTTGTCATCTTTCCATACCAGCGTGTCAAAAATATACTGCAAAACAGCATAACCGGCTCCCTTGGAAGATGCCAGATAAGGCGCAGGGTAACCTGCGTTGGACATCGCATCCATACGGAGAACTCTTTCTGCTGTTTCTTTTTTTTCAGAACCCTCGGTTTGGGTCTTCGTCGTCTCAGCAACGGTTGTACTTGCGGCTGTCGTACTCGCGGCTGTTGTCTCCACTGCCGCCGCATCTGTCGCCGCTGCCTCCTTTTTTGCTCCTCCGCACGCGGTCAGCCCGCTGATCATGGCTGCCGCAAGAATCATCGATACACCTTTTCGCATTGTCTTTGTAAATCTCATGTCGTTCCTCCAAACCTTTCTTTATTCCCCTTGTTTCAGCTCTGCCGCACAATCCGGACAGCAGAATCTGTCTCCGACCTGTACTCCGCAGGATCTGTCAAATTCCTCCCCGCATACGTCGCAATTTCCGTAGGAAGCCTTCCTCTTCACCGGCACAGCAAGCTCCGCTTCTGTGGCCTTACACACAGTATCCGGATCTGCCTCCAGAATCAGACGCGCACTTTCCTCGCGGCTCATTCCCTCGGGAAATGAAAATTCAGCCGTAACACGGACTCCTTTTCCCGTATCCTTATGTACAAGCGTCAATGCCCGCTTTCCTATGGGTCGGATCTCGAGATTCCCCTTCCCTGTCGTACAGCCTGTCACACACTGAACTGCATCTGTCATACAGTTTTGAAATTCCGCAAGACAGTATAGCGGATCTCCCGGTTTTGCACCGATCTTCTCCATCGCGTATTTTGACATGACATATCCCAGTGTGACGCCTCCGCAGAGATGTCCGTGGAATCGGATACAGTCCTCAATCGTAACGAACTCCATTATATTTTCTCCTTCCTTTCCTTCATTGGTTCCAGACGATAAAATACATTTTCCGTATATTCACGGGCACGGATACGCCCGGCAGCCAGCGACAGCGGCTTGAAAAGCCGGTGGCTTTCAGGTGTAAAATACAGTGTCCCCAGTGCTGTGATTCCGCTGCCCCGGTACGCCTCCGGATAATATGGAAGCGAAAAGCCGGACAGCATAATATCTCTTGCGCCGGTGCACATGGAAAGAATATCCTCTGTTGTATGGTTGATCATAGTGGTACCGGTAACAACCACAATATCACACTGCGGAAGAAGCTCGGCCTCCCGCTCCATCGGGTACACCTGAGCACCCTCCACACTCCCCTGCATGTCGATGGCACGGTCAAATGAAATATACCTTTTCACTTTGCCGCTGTATTCTTTTACCAAAGGCGGCATATGACCGATTACTCCCATCACATCCCTGTCTGTGATGCTGTCATAAAAGTCCTCATAACACTGATATGCCGGATCGAAAAAGTACGGTGAAGCAGCGTTTAAAACTGCTACTCCGAGGCTTCGCTGCAGATCTTCTGCACCGTTTAATGCCCACTGTGCCGCTTCCCAGGCATCCATGCCGATCATTTTCTCACCGTAGGGAAAAATCATATCTCCCGAAGGGAGCGTCTCACGCATCAGATACACAAAATGACTTCTTCCATTGCTCAGTCTGACGCCCACAAAACTCAGACCGATCACTCCATCCTCAATTGTGAGTCCTTTCCCTCTTATATGCGGTTCTGCCTCCTGCAGCACCCGTTCCATAAGTTTCATTATAACCCCTCCTGCTCAGACTCCGACCGGACGCTTTTTTCCGTTTCTAACCATGAGTATTTCAGCAATAATTGCAATCGCTATTTCTTCCGGCCGTTCACTGCTGATATCCAGACCGATCGGTGTATGTACGAAATCCAGTTCCTCCTGAGTAAATCCGTCTGTCAGCAGACGTTCAAAAATTGCCTGTATCTTTTTCCGTCCGCCGATCATCCCAACATAGGCTGCCTGTTTTTTCAATGCACCAGCCAGGGCTGCTCTGTCACAGTCATGATTGGGGCCTGCAAGCACAAAATAGGCGCCAGGTTCCACAGGGAGATTTGTGATTCCTTCCTCATAATCCCTGACAGCCACAAACTGATCTGCTTTTTTTATTGTTTCTGCAATCATTTCCTCCGGCCTTGCATCGACCAGGATAACCCGAAATCCAACACTTTTCGCGATCGGTATCACAGCTGCTCCTACATGTCCGGCTCCGCTCATGACAAGGGTCGGTCTGCACCCGAACGCCTCGATCAGAACTGTCATTTTCCCTCCGCACGCCAGCCCGGTTTTCGCAGACAAACTGCCAGAGTCATACTCCCGAAGGCCTCCGTTTCCGGTACGAATCGCGTCTTTCGCATCCCGGATCGCCAGCATCTCCACTGCGCCGCCTCCAATGGTCCCCTTCGTTTTTCCCGATTCCAGAACTATCATTTTTCCGTGTTTTCGGGTTGTTTTCCCGTCAGTCCCTACAATGGTAATCACTGCATAACTTTCATTTTCCTCATATGCCCGCAGCTCTTCCCGGACAATTTCAGGATAGTACACGCCTTCCTCCCTCCTTCTTTTTGCGTATTACGATTTTAAATATCTCCTCTTACTCAGAGAGATCTCATAAATAGGCATCAATGTTATAATATCATAAAAGGATATAACCGAAAACGAAGAAAGGACTCTATTTGAAATTTAAATTCTTTCAAAATTATCTATTGATTCCCTTTATATTACAATGAAAACAGCAACTCCAATCCCTCTTTCTTCCCTGACTTCCGCCTAGTTTTCTGCTATTGTTTCCGCTATAATGTCTCCATGGAATACACCGGAGGTGAACCATGGGAATTCAGAATTATTTCGAACAGGCTCAGAATGCTGTTTTTGATTATTTCTGCAGTACCGGGATTCTTCTCAGAGAGGATCCGGAGTATGACCGGACGGAAGAACGCACAGATTTTGTGCTGGAATATGATCACTATGGAAAGGCCAGCTTCCGCAGGGTAACTGCAAAAGCTGACCGAAAAAAGATCTGCTGGAAAGAATCCCGCTTTCTTTCCGGGGACCCGGAGGATTTCTCCCGCCTGCTGACGGAAAAGATCTCAGAAAACGGGGAAGCATTTTCCTATATTTCCTGTGATTTTGGATTGTGGAGCGGCGATCAGCGCGCCGCCGCCCTATCCTGCCTTGACTCGAGGCAGAAAGAATATATTGACGGCATCCCCTGGAAACCCGTCCGCATGTACCACCGACTGCCCCCGCACATGCGGGATATCGCAGTGCGGCTCTACAAAAACATGCACTCCTGACGCTTCTTGATCTCCTTGACCTCGCATTCCAGATTTACCACTCGAAGCCAGAGGCATTCTCTCTCGCGGCGATCTTCCAGTGCCTAATCCAGTTTGCGGCTCAAATCCAGATGACCTTCGGCAATGATCTGAATAGAAGGCACCAGTTTGCTTTCAATCAGGATCTTCAAGGTTGATACGTCCGTCTCCACCTGACTGAGACGATTGTCCACTTGAACGAGGTGCTCTTCTACACGGTCCAAACGTTCCTCCACTCGGTCCAGACGTTCTTCCACTCGTCCAAGCCTTGCATCAAAAGCGTCCATCTGTTCTTCCAGATGATCAAACCTTGCATCGAAACTGTTTATCTTCTGTAAAATCAAATCCAGTTTATCCATGAATCTCACCTCCCCGGCGGATACTGTTCTTACAGTATATCACCACCCGCGAGATCTGTCTTCAACCGGCAGTTCACTTTAAATTTTTGATAATTGGATGGACTTTTTTTCTCAATAAGAATATAATCATATTCGCACATTACATATTTACATAAGATACGGAGGGATTTTTACGGGAGTTATTGAGACCTTAATCGTTACGACCGCACTGGCTGGCGTCGCCGGAACCGGGCTGGGCGGTCTCGTGGGGGCATTGCTGCAGAAGGATTCCAACCGGACAGTCAGCCTCCTTTTAAGTTTTGCCGGCGGTGTCATGCTGAGTGTGGTATGTTTCGACCTGATCACGGAAGCGATCAAAACAGAAATCAGTATTACAACCATTATTCTTGCCGTTGCTCTGGGTGTGGCCGTAATCTTTTTACTGAATTATCTGATTGACCAGAAGACCAATCCGGAGGTTCCACACATTGATTCCGAACATCCGAAAACGGCTGACGACCTGGATGAGCTGATTCACAGCGACCATCTGGAGCAGCATTATGCCAACAAAGACAACAAGTTTGCGCTCTTTATTGCAGGAATCGTTATGGCCGGCGCCATTGCGCTTCACAATGTGCCGGAGGGCATGACCATCGGCGCGTCCTATGCCAGCAACAACGGCGTTATGGGAAGTGCCGCGCTTATTCTGGCCATTCTGATCGGTTTGCATAACATTCCGGAGGGCATGGCCGTGTCGGTTCCGCTGATCAGCGGAGGCATGAGCAAGCCGAAAGCCGTTCTGATCACCGCCCTCTCCGGTGCGCCTACAATTGTCGGCGCTCTCCTCGGCTATCTGCTGGGAGATATCGGCGCGCTCGGACTGGCATTGAGTCTTGGCTTCGCCAGCGGTGCCATGCTTTATGTGGTCTTCGGAGAGATTCTTCCTCAGGCCATTTTGATGTATCGCAGCAAGCTTCCGGCTTTCTCCGCCATTCTCGGAATACTGGCAGGACTGTTTATTATTTATGCATAACAGGGAGAATCTGATACATGAAAGAATTCGTAAAGAATATTGTTAAAGACTACAAAGATCTTCAGATCGGGCATTTTCACTATCTCCATGCCCATCCGGAGCTTTCTTTTCAGGAATATGAAACCAACGCCTATATCAAAAAGACTCTCGCGGAAGCCGGTGTTCCTCTTCAGAGGGGAATCCGCGGGACCAGTGTCGTAGGTGTGTTAAAAGGTGACGCCCCGGGACCAACGATCGCATTCCGCGCTGATATCGACGCGCTCCCCGTCCAGGAGGAAACCGGTCTGGAATACCAGTCCACCACTCCCGGAGTCATGCATGCCTGTGGTCATGACGCCCACAACGCAACACTTCTCACATTTGCAAGGCTCCTGTCTGAACACCGGGAACTGGTCAGGGGAACTGTAAAATTCATTTTCCAGTGCGCGGAAGAAAAGATTCCGGGCGGAGCGAAAGGTCTGTGTGAAGATGGCATAATGGAAGATACAGACACAATCTACGGACTTCACTGCGACGGCCTGAAACCTCTCGGCGAAGTCATCTCCAATGTCGGACCGAATTCGGCATGCATCGGCGTCTATGAGGTCACCATTCACGGGAAAGGCGGCCATGGCAGTTCTCCGCAGAATGCCAATAATCCGGTACCGGTGGCCTGTATGCTGGCTTCGGCACTGAATCAGATTCTGGCAGAAAAAGTAAGTCCGCTGGAAAAGGCGGTTCTCACCGTTGCTCACATCAACGGCGGCCAGTATCCCAACATAATACCTGACACGGTGACGCTCGGCGGCAATATTCGTACCTTCAACAATGCACTGACTCAGAAAGTATTTGATGAAATCAAAAAGATCAGTGAGGGAATCTGCGCTGCATACGGCTGCACTTGTGATGTTGCCACAACCGTTGGTTACCCGGCAACGATCAACACTGAGAAAGAAACGGAACTGGTTCGCTCCGCCATCATGGAAATGGGATACCAACAGATTGAGACAGAGCCGGGCTTGGGCGGAGAGGATTTCGCTTACTATCTGTTAAAGAAACCGGGCAGCTTTTTCAAGGTGGGAATGGCTGATCCTGATCATGTGGAGGAAGCCGCTCCGCACCACAATTGCAGATTTAAGATCGATGAGCGCGGTCTCGCCATTGCTCTTGAACTGGAATTGGCTGTGTATCTGAAAGCCACCGGACAATTTTCTTAAACAGTCTGTCTTAGAAATTCTTTTTGAGCGGAAAGCTGCTATGTAAGGCTTTCCGCTCTTTTATAAAAAAACTAAAAAAAGGAACCACATTTCTGTGATTCCTCAAGAGGCGCGAACCGGATTTGAACAAGATTGCGCTGAAAAAACGTTGTAAAAAGGAGGTTTTTGCATGCCGATTGGTGTTTGCGCAAACATTGCGCAAACATTCAACTACCTATTGTCATTTTTCTTTAAATAGAAGCTGCACTGTTCTGGTCCGATACAACCCAAATTTCCAGATATAACACATACCACTTTTGTGTCACATCCCTTACTTTTATGCTGAACAAAGTTTCTGCAAGTATATTCTTCTGTTAGTAGCTTACATTCAACACGCGAAATATACTCTTTGCATGGAGAATTATTTATTGGGCATGAGCCTTTTTTACAAGACATTTTCCTTTTCAATTCATTCACTTAAGCCTTTTTCATGCCAATATATTTCTGACGTCGCATAGATCAAAACCTGTACCTTATTCCCTCCTGCCATGAGGCATATTTATTGGGTGTAAAAATATCAAAGTCTTCCACCAAAAAGAGCAATAACTCCGCGCTGGACTTATTGCTCTCTTCTTTTTGCATCTTAATTCACTTATTGTCCGCACAACCGCATTACAGGGCTTCCAAATTTCGAAGAAGTTCCGGAAGATCCTCCTCGATGATTTGCCAGACTAATTTTAAGTTTACTCCCTCATAATCATGAACAATCCTGTTTCTTAATCCATATATTTGTTGCCAGGGAATCTGGGGATTATTCTGCTCAAAGTCCTCGTCAATCTTATTTGCCAATTCACCAAGCTGACTCACGTTAAAAATGCAAGCATCTATGACCATATCGTTTGCCATAAATTCATGATAATCCATACCGTTGCAATATCTCTGAATTTTCTCTATCGTCTGGATCATTTTTTCTACTACCAGATCATTCCTCATACAATAATACCCCTGTTTTCATTATTTCAGTATCAACCAAAGATCCCTTCTCAATATGGGTCACATCAAAAATGTCGACTTCTTTTCCTTCTAAGGCCTCTCGCGCATCCTCCATAAACCCCACAAAGCGCAGCCCTCTTAATCCACTGTCTACCAGCAAATCCACATCACTTTT
>JALEWG010000121.1 GCA_022788065.1 Lachnospiraceae bacterium
TGCAAAGAGTGGTTAGACACTTACAGCGTAGGTGCTTTAAACGGCACAGCTACAGACAAGCTGGTTGCAGCTCTGGAAGGCATTGATTGTCCGACATGCCAGGAGATCGTTAAGAACAAAGACTTCCTTGCTAAGAAGTCCCAGTGGATCTTCGGTGGTGACGGTTGGGCTTACGACATCGGATTCAACGGTGTAGACCACGTTCTCGCAAGCGGCAAGGATATCAACATCATGGTATTCAACACTGAGGTTTACTCTAACACAGGCGGACAGTCCTCCAAGGCTACCCCGACCGGTGCTGTTGCTCAGTTCGCTGCAGGCGGTAAAGAGGTTAAGCAGAAAGATCTGGCAGCTATCGCTATGAGCTACGGCTATGTATACGTTGCACAGATCTCCATGGGCGCTGATATGAACCAGACCATCAAGGCTATCGCTGAGGCTGAGGCATATCCGGGACCGTCCCTGATCATTGCTTACGCTCCGTGTATCAACCACGGTATCAAGAAAGGTATGGCAAAGGCTCAGACAGAAGAGAAGCTGGCTGTACAGTCCGGTTACTGGAACATCTTCCGTTACAACCCGGCTGCAGAGAAGAAGTTCACTCTTGACTGCAAGCCTGCAACTGTATCCTACCAGGATTTCATCGGCGGCGAGGTTCGTTACACATCTCTTGCCCTGAAGAATCCGGAGAGAGCAAAAGCTCTGTTCGCACAGGCTGAGCAGAACGCAAAAGACAAGTACGCTCATCTTGAGAAACTTGTTGCTCTGTACGACGACAGCGAGAAATAATTCAAGCTTTCAATAAAGAAGAGGGAGTGCCGAGGCATGACTGACTCCGGTCAGTTATGCGAGCGGGGCTCCCTCGCTTTTTTTGTCGCCGTGCCATGGCGTCGCGGCGGAAGGGTCCATAGGGGCGAATGAGATCGATCGGTATCTATACATCGAATCTTGTCTGCCGGATATCAAAGAAGCAGGAAAAAGCTCGGAATTATGCTAAATCTGATCAATTTTTGACTTTTCCGCAAAACCTGGCCGGGAGGAGTGATCTGGAAGCTTTAAGTTAAATATTTCGTAAGAAAAAAGACCGGAAAACTGCATTGACGCAGCCCGGTCTTTTTTGTATATTAACTGTATTAAGAGTGTTAATACACGTATGCTCTAAAGGAAAGGAGGAGAGCCATGATCATACTGGATTATAAAGACCGGCGGCCGATCTATGAACAGGTTACAGAGAAGCTGAAGGAACTGATGCTTCTGGGGGTTTTGAAGGAAAACGAACCGCTCCCGTCGGTCCGGAGTCTGGCAATGGACCTGTCTATCAATCCCAATACGATCCAGCGCGCCTATACGGAGCTGGAGCGGAAAGGGTATATTTACACAGTGAAGGGGAAGGGAAGCTTTGTGGCAGAAAACGGAGAAATGAAAGAGAACAGAAGAAAGGAAGTCCTGGTTCAGGTCAGTGAGATTATTGACGAGGCCATACGCCTCGGTATCTCAGACCGGGAAATTAAAAACATGGTAGAAATTCAGTACAATGCGGCGAAAAAAGACGCAGGAGGTGAGGAAGCTTGATTGAAGCCAGAAATTTAACAAAAAAATTTGATGATATCATGGCAGTGGACCATATCAATGCAAAAATAAGAGATGGATACGTGTTCGGACTGATCGGGACCAACGGCGCCGGAAAAAGCACGTTCCTGCGCATGGCCTGCGGCGTGTTGAAGCCGGACGAGGGGACGATCCAGATCGACGGCGAGGATGTCTACGAAAATACGAAGGTGAAAAGCCGGTTTTTCTATATTTCCGATGACCAGTATTTCTTCGGGAACGGAACGCCGTTTGAAATGATGAAATATTATAAAACGATTTATCCGGCGTTTGACGCTGCGAGGTTCGGGCGTCTGATGGACACCTTCAGTCTGGACCGGAGGAGAAAGATCTCCACATTTTCCAAGGGCATGAAGAAACAGCTCTCCGTGATTCTGGGGCTGTGTGCCAACACGGACTATATTTTCTGCGATGAGACCTTCGATGGTCTTGATCCGGTGATGCGTCAGGCAGTCAAGAGCCTGTTTGCAAACGATATGGCAGAGAGGAACCTGACCCCGATCATCGCATCCCACAACTTAAGAGAATTGGAGGATATCTGCGATCATGTGGGACTTCTGCATAAGGGTGGAATTCTTCTGTCCAAAGATCTTGACGATATGAAATTGAACATTCACAAAATTCAGTGTGTTCTGCAGCCGGGAATGAAGGCCGAGGAGATCCCGGGGCTGGAAGTCCTGAAAGTGGAACACAGGGGAAGTCTTGCGACGATCACGGCGCGGGGCACGAGAGAGAAGATCGAGGCGATCATGCAGGCTCAGGAGCCTATATTCTTTGAGATGATTCCTCTGTCTCTGGAGGAAATATTTATCAGTGAAACGGAGGTGGCTGGTTATGACATCAAAAAGCTTATTTTTTAAGCTGATGAAGGAAGACCTGAAGCGGAAGATCTGGGCGGTTGGTCTGGCATTTCTGTCATTTTTTTTCTGGATGCCGGTTTCTGCCGCAATGAATATCAGCGAACTGTTAAAGAAGTTCGATCGCTGGAGTGCAGAGGGAGTAACATTCGGAGATGGGATCACGGCTGCCATAAGGTTTGAAGAACAGCTTCGGGATATTGTATCAGAAACGGTTGGCACGGCAAATGTGATGAACGCAACTACGATCGTCGTGGCGGCGATCGTCATGGCACTGACGGGTTTTATGTATCTGCATTCAAAAAAGCAGATGGATTTTTATCACAGCGTGCCGGTCAGACGGGAAATCCTGTTTGCTGTCCGGTATCTGAACGGGATCCTGATCGTGGCCGTCTGCTATCTGATCAACCTGATGTTCGCCTGCGGTGTTCTCATGATCAACGGAGCGGACACGTCCCTGATCATTCATGAA
>JALEWG010000124.1 GCA_022788065.1 Lachnospiraceae bacterium
GGACAGCTGCATCTATGAGCCGGACAACGAGGTAGACGGAATGATCCCGGAAGGGACCATGGACTGGATCGAACAGTGCTTAAAGGAAGCGTATTCCCAGGGAATCACGGTGATCCCCGTTGCCCACCACAATCTGCAGGAGCTGAGCCGCGTCTACGTGGAGGAATGTGTGATCCGCAATCATGAGGAGCTGCTGGAGCTTTTGGAGAGATACCTGACGCCGGCGTTTTTCAGCGGACATCTGCATGTACAGCGGGTTCAGAAGCATACGAACGGTCCGGGTACACCGGAGGACGTTTACGGGATCTGGGAAATCGTCAGCAACTCGCTGATCATTCCGCCGTGCCAGTACGGAAATCTGACACTGAATGCGGATGGAAGCCTGTCCTACCATACAAGAAACGTGAATATCTCGGGCTGGGCAGCGAAACACGGCGAGACAAATCAGGATCTCCTGGATTTCCCGGCGTTCAGTGACGCTTATATCCGTTCTGTGATCAGCCGCCAGACCTATAACACCATCGACTACATACCGGATCATCTGCGGGAAGACATGGCTGATTTCTATGCGGATCTGTATAAGGACTATTACGCGGGGCGCCAGATTGATTTCGAGGAAAGAAAGAAGGAGTTCGGCTATCAGATGTGGGACCGCTATATGAATCCGAGCGTCCAGTTCCGTCAGGTGGAGGGAATGATGAAGGACAGCATGGCGATCAACAACAATGCGGAAATTCCCAATCCGATTCGCCAGAAACGGGAATAAGACCGGGTGAAACCGGAAAGCATACAGGGAGAGAGAAAAATCAGGTAAAACAAGGCAGAGAGAGGGGCATGGAGTATAAATTTTTCTTGCCCCTCTCTTTTCCTTGTATTATAATAATCATAAGTGTGCCGATTTTTAAATCGGGGAAAGGATGGAACATATGAAGAGAGTTGGATTTCTGACCAGCGGCGGCGACTGCCAGGCACTGAATGCCACAATGCGCGGCGTGGCCAAGGGACTGTACAGTATTTATGGTGATGAAGTAGAGATTATCGGATTTGAAGACGGATATAAGGGACTGATGTACGCAAATTACCACTCCATGAATCGTTCCGATTTCTCTGGTATCCTGACCAAGGGAGGAACCATGCTGGGGACCTCCAGACAGCCGTTCAAGCTGATGCGTGTGCCGGATGAAAACGGTCTGGATAAGGTGGAACTGATGAAGCACACCTACTATAAACTGAAGCTGGATGCGCTTGTGGTTCTCGGAGGCAACGGAAGCCAGAAGACTGCAAACCTCTTAAGCCAGGAGGGACTGAACGTGATCGGCCTGCCGAAGACCATCGACAATGACCTCTGGGGAACAGACATGACATTCGGATTCCAGAGCGCGGTGGATATCGCCACAAACGCCATCGACTGCATCCATACGACGGCATCTTCCCATGGCCGCGTATTTATCGTAGAGGTTATGGGACATAAGGTCGGCTGGCTTACGCTCCATGCGGGTATTGCCGGCGGCGCCGACATTATCCTGCTTCCGGAGATTCCGTACGATCTGAACGCGATCGTCAGAAAGATCAAGGAGCGCACAAAAGGCGGAAGCCGATTCTCCATTCTGGCTGTGGCAGAGGGTGCGATCTCGAAAGAGGAAGCCGCCATGTCCAAAAAGGAATATAAGAAAAAACTGGAAGAGCGCCAGCAGAAATATCAGTCGGTTGCCTATGAGATCGGTGCTAAGATCCAGGAGATGACCGGACAGGAGATCCGTGTAACGGTGCCGGGCCATATGCAGCGCGGCGGTGCTCCGGTTCCTTATGACCGCGTCCTTTCTTCCAGAATCGGCGCTCACGCGGCCGGCATGATCGATAAGAAGGATTTTGGCAAGCTGGTGGTCGTAAAGAACAACGTGATCACAGATATCCCGCTTGCCGAGAGCGCGGGCAAACTGAAATATGTGGATCCGGAATCGGATATTATTAAAGAAGCCAGACTCCTCGGCATCAGCTTCGGAGACAAATAAAACATGTCATATACAGCATTATACCGGAAATGGCGTCCGCGGACCTTTGGGGACGTGAAAGGCCAGGACCATATTGTAACAACTTTACAGAACCAGATCCGGTCCGGGAGGGTCGGACATGCATACCTGTTCTGCGGAACGCGGGGAACCGGTAAAACATCGGTGGCCAAGATCTTTGCGCGGGCGGTAAACTGCGAGAATCCGGTCGACGGGAGCCCCTGCGGGGAATGCCCTGTCTGCAGGCAGATCGCGTCGGGAACCTCCCTCAATGTGGTGGAGATCGATGCGGCCTCCAACAACGGTGTGGAAAATATACGAGAGATCCGCGAGCAGGTTCAGTACCCGCCGACCGAGGGGAAATATCGGGTGTATATCATCGACGAGGTTCATATGCTGTCTGTGGGAGCGTTCAATGCGCTTTTAAAGACGTTAGAGGAGCCGCCGTCCTATGTGATCTTTATTCTGGCTACGACCGAGGTCCATAAGATCCCAATCACAGTCCTGTCCAGATGTCAGAGATACGATTTCCGACGGATCACGGTGGATACGATCACGGACCGACTGCGGGAACTGACGGAAGCAGAAAAGATGCCCGTGGAGGAAAAGGCTCTTCGGTATGTGGCGAAGGCGGGAGACGGATCCATGCGTGACGCCCTGAGCCTTCTGGATCAGTGCGCAGCGTTCCACTACGGAGAGACGCTGACGTACGAGCACGTGCTTGATGTACTGGGAGCGGTGGATAACAGCGTATTCCGCGAACTGTTTCACGCGCTCATGGAGGGAAGAACAAAAGACTGCATTCTGAAACTGGAGGAAATGGTCATTCAGGGCCGTGAGCTTTCACAGTTTGTGTCTGACTTTATATGGTTTCTCCGCAATCTTCTGCTTCTGAAAACCGCAGATGACGCGGAGGATCTTCTGGATATGTCAGAGGAAAATCTGACACAGATGAGAGAGGATGCGGCATTGGCAGACGAAAACACTCTGATGCGGTATATCCGCGTGTTTTCGGAACTATCAAACCAGATCCGGTTTGCGGCACAGAAGCGTGTTCTGATCGAGCTGGCCCTGATAAAACTGACAAAACCGGAGATGGAGCAGAATCTGGATTCAATTCTGGAACGGCTGGCAGCTCTGGAAGAAAAAGTGGAAAATGGAATTCCTGTGGCGTCCATGCCTTCCGGCAGAAGTGTCCCGCCGGCAGTGTCCGGAAACGGAACGTCATATGACGGTGCGGCGGGGGGTGGAATGCCAGGAGAGCCTATGCAGATGCCGGACAGACCGGAACCAAAGACGGTGACGTTGCCGAAGGCTCAGATCGAAGATCTGAATCTGATCCGGAATGAATGGGGAAAAATCGTCCGGGCCATGGGAATGTCCATACGGCCGAGCTTTCGGGAAACCGTGGTGGAACCGGCGGGAGACAGTTGCCTCTGCATTGTGTTCAATGATTCCATGAATTTCAGCATGGGCAGCAGACCGGTCGTGCTGGGAGATCTGGAGCGGTATGTGGAGCAGACGTACGGAAAAACGATTTATTTCAAAGCCAGACTCCGGGAGAACGGAGAACGGCTGGATAACCGGTATATTTCCGATGAAGAACTGCGTGAAAATATCCATATGGATATTACAATAGAAGATGAACCATAAGAGTAATGAAAATCAGGAGGATCAGCGCATGGCAAAGCGTGGAGGATTCCCGG
>JALEWG010000131.1 GCA_022788065.1 Lachnospiraceae bacterium
GCTCTGATGGGAATTATCAGTGCCTGCAACATTCCGTACGACCGCTGGATGCGCTTTATGTGGAAGATTTTCCTTATGTGGCTTGTGGTCGGCGCCGCGCTTCTTATCGTTGCACAGGCGATTCATCTCGGACCGATGTAAAGAGAGTTTGGTATCGAAAAGGAGAGACGGAATATGAAAGAGACATTATTTCAGGCGATTGACAGACAGCGGGAAACGATGTGGTCGATGGCTGATCGGATTTTTGACAATCCTGAATATGAAGGGGAGGAAGTGTTTGCTTCCGGACTTCTGACAGAATATCTGGAGCAGAACGGATTCGACGTTGAAATGGGAGTCGGCGGCTACAAGACTGCGTTCCGTGCCGTTTACAGCCACGGTGAAGGCGGCCCCATCATCGGAATTCTCTGTGAGTACGACGCGCTCCGGGGACTTGGCCACGGCTGCGGACACCACATGCAGGGCCCGGCATGTCTCGGCGCTGCGGTTGCCCTGAAAAATATGGAAACAGACCGCCCGTTTCAGATCGTCGTTTACGGAACACCGGCGGAGGAGACGCTCGGTTCCAAATGCGATATGATCAAAAAGGGATGCTTTAAAGAACTGGACGTGGCATTCATGATGCACGGAGGTCCCAATACCTGTACAGATGTGCGGTGTCTGGCGCAGAGAAGCTTCGAAGTGACATTCCACGGCAAGAGAGCCCATGCAGCGCTGGCTCCGGATCAGGGAAGGAGCGCGTTCGACGCTCTGATCGTGGCTTACCAGGGAGTTGAGTTCCTTCGCGAGCATGTGCCGGATGACGTGCGCATGCATTATACGGTCAGCGAGCTTCCTGGACCGGCCAATGTGGTTCCCGCAAAGGCGAAGGGAGATTTTTCGATCCGCTCATTTTCCAAAAAAACACTGGACGGTGTCTGCGAGAGATTCCTTGACATCGTGAAGGGCTCCGCTCTGATCGCAGGAGTGGATTACGAGATCGAAGAGGGAACATTCTTCTATAATAAGATTCCGGTACTGCTGTTAAACGATCTGCTGATGCAGAACGCAAAGGCAGCAGGAGCGCCGCAGTTGGCGCCGCCGAGGGAGAAGACAGGTTCCACAGATTTTGGAAATGTTATGTACGAAATCCCGGGTTCCTGCATCCGCGTTGCGTTTGTTCCGGAGGGAACATCCTCCCATTCACAGGAGTATGTGGACGCCGGAAAGACCGAGGCTGCGCATAATTGCATTATCTACGGCGCAAAGGCCATCGCCGGGGCCTCCTATGACCTGATCATGACAGACGGACTGATGGATCAGGTAAAAGCGGAATTTGCTGAGAGCAAGAAAAAGAACCAGTAGGGATTCGAAAAAGGAATACGAAAAATTAGAAAAGAAATGCGTCCGCATGGATTATAACGTAACAGTTGTTTCCTGCGGAGCAAAAGAGAGGCAGAAACCATATGGCGGCTGCCTCTTTTTATTCTATAAAAAAGCCATATGAAGTATTGAGAGAGGAGTGTTTGCTGAAATGAAAAGTACAAGAAAGTGGGATAATTTTGCGAAGGATATGATCCATGACATTGCGGGATCAGTTTTGCAGGCGATCGGAGTCTGGTTTTTTATTGAACCAAGCCACATTGCGCCCGGTGGTGTGTCCGGCATGGCGCTGATCCTGAATCATCTGTTCGGCCTCCCGGTGGGCGCCATATCGTTTATAATTAACATTCCGCTCTTAATTGCGTCATACCTGTATCTGGACCGCAAAATGACATGGAAGACGATCCGGACGGTCATCTGGATGAGTGTGATCATGGACGGACTTGCCGCGCTCGGACTTCCCCAGTATACAGGGGACCGGCTGATCTCCTGCGCGTTTGGCGGCATTTTTGTCGGAGCCGGCATGGCCGTGATCTTTATGCGCAACTCCACAACAGGAGGCGGCGATATCCTGGCGAAGCTCTTGCAGAAATTCCGCCCGTACCTGCAGACAGGCACCGCGCTGCTGATCATTGATGCTTTTGTCGTGGGCGCTTCTGTCCTTGCGTTCGGAGAAATTGAGGCGGCCATGTACGGCGTGATCTCCCTCGTTTGCACGACCCAGACGATCGATACGATCATCTACGGCATGAACAAGGGCAGCATGATCACGATCCACTCCGGCAAAAACCATGAGATCGCGGAAGAGATCATGCGAACCATGGACCGCGGTACGACCTTCTACAAGAGTGTCGGCGGCTATAGCGGAAAAGAATGCGAAACTCTGACGTGCGCGGTGGACCGCAAGCAGTTTTACATGGTAAAAGAGATCATTGACAAGTATGATCCGAAGGCATTTGTTATTGTCTCTCCGACAAAAGAAGTGTATGGGGAGGGCTTCCTCAATGATCCGAGAACGGAATCCTAGAACAGGATCACGGAACAGAATCACGGAACAGAATCGCGGAACAGGAAATCCCCCGGTACTTCCCATATGCGGGCCGACCGGGGGATCTATGTTCTGTTTTCTTATTTATCGCTTCTCAACTCTTCACTTCTCAACTTATAGTTTTTTTACTTATAACTATGCTTCCTGACTCATCGATTTTCTCACAACCAACAGTACGACCAGAAGTCCCACAACGGAGATTCCAACTGTGAACATATTGATGTGGTTGATGCCCGCCTGAATGGAGTCCGGGCTCATGCCGTAGATCACGCCGTAGATGGCGGCTGCGAACAGACCGGCCAGGGAGTTCACGAAGGTGACAAGAGAGGTTCCGACACCCAGATCTTTCTGCGGAAGTGTTGCCTGTGCCGCAGGGGTAACGGATACGGAGCGGAAGCTCTCGGCAATACCGGTGAGGCTGAAGGCGGCGATATAAACGAAAATGGTCATGGACGGGGAAGTAAAGCATAGCGGAACGTATGCGACTGCCACCAGTCCGGTCGCCAGGGCCATTGCCAGCCAGAGATTCTGCTTTTTCTTTCCGATCCATACGCCGACGATGGTCGGAAGGATCATGGTAAGGATCGTACGCGGAAGCTGCAGGGAGCCGGATACGGCTGCGGAAGCTCCCATGATCTGCTGTACGGCCAGTGGCGCGTACGCGTTCATCGCTGTCTGGTAGAAGTAACAGATGAAGCCCACGATCAGCAGAGTGGTATAGTAACGGTTTTTAAAAAGATACATCGGAACGATCGGTTCGGAGGCCTTATTCTCCACCTTTACAAAGAGAAAGAGTGCAGCCACGGTGAGAGCCAGACCGAGGATGATCTTGAGACTGGTCCAGCCGATGATGGGGCCGTAGTTCATGGACAGACAGAAAGCGCTGAGCAGTACAGCCAGGCACACAATGCCGGGGATATCGATAACGACACTGCCTTCCTTTTTCTTGTTGGGAACATTGGCCGCAATCAGGAACACACCGAGAAGAAGCGGGATGGCGGGAACCATAATGGCGATTCCCAGAAGGCCCGCATCTGCCAGAGCGCCCAAAAGGATACTTCCGCCGAAGCTTCCGACTGCGATTGCGCTGGCCAGATAGCCCATGGACCTCGGAACATCCTTCGGCTCATTGATTTCACGCATCAGGATATAGGGGGCGGCTGTAAATGCACCCTGTGCTGCGCCGAGAACCAGTCGGAGCAGGATAAACAGGATCACGGACCGGACAATTCCCATACCGATGCCGCACACTGCGCAGATCAGACCGGAGATCACGATGATGTTTTTCCGGCCGAACAGGTCTCCGAGCTTTCCGCCGATGGGAGTCATGATCGCAAGTCCCAGGGACGCAAAGATCGTCAGCAGGGAGTAATATCCGGAAGCGTTCATTTCCGCCAGAATCGGTCCCTGAATTACAAAAAATCCGACTCCGAACATGGTGATGGAGAGCATCAGACAGATACTGCCGATGGTCACAGCATTTTTCTGTCCTTTTGAAAGTGGAATCAGAACATTGGGCTTTGCAGTTTCATTTGCCATTGGTTTCTCCTTTACAGACTGTTATCTTTCAGCCATTCCGTCGCACAATGCGCAAGTGCGCAGGCACCGAAAGGCAGGGTTTCTTCATTAAATACCACTTCCGGACTGTGGCTGGCTCCGCCCTGTTTTCCGGGGAATCCGGCGGCTAAAAACATGTAGGCAGCCGGAACGCGGTCTGAAACCTACGCAAAATCGTCAGATGTGCTGGAGGAGATTCCCGGTACGGAATAGCGGTTCGGATAAGGGATCTGCTCCATGTAGCTGAGGATCTGAGTTGTAAATTCCTTGTTGCAGATCAGCGGCGGAACATCGGTGAAGATCTCCACCTCTGCCTCTCCGCGGAAGGTTTCGGCGGTCATTTTCGCAATTTCCTTCATTCTGTTTACGAGAAGCGCCCGGGTCTCTTTTGACATGGTGCGGATGCTTCCCTCCAGAACTGCGGTATCCGGGATAATGTTGAAGGTGGTTCCCGCCTCCAGGTGGCCGATCGTCAGCGTGCAGTTTTCAGCAGGATCAGTCTCCTCGGCGACCAGGGACTGGAGAGCTGTAAAAATGCGGACTGCCATGTTGATCGGATCCTTGGAATGGTGCGGATACGCACCGTGGGATCCCGCTCCTTTTACGCGGATCCGGAAACCGTCACAGGAAGCCATGAAAGTGCTCTGGTTGTTGTAGAAATATCCGCCCGGAGGACCTCCCGGTCCCACGTGGAAGGACAGTGCCGCATCCACCGTCGGATTTTCAAGAACTCCGGCAGCGATCATATCCTTTCCCCCTTTGAATATTTCCTCTGCCGGTTCGAACATGATCTTGACGGT
>JALEWG010000134.1 GCA_022788065.1 Lachnospiraceae bacterium
CCGGCATATGTCAGAAGATCCAGATTGATGATCTCATAATCCGGGTATTTATTTACCATATGATGAACAAAATTTCCGCCGATAAAGCCGGCGCCGCCTGTCACGATAATTTTCATTTCATTTCTCCTTGTAATCTGTTCTATTTATCCGCGTAGCCCGGCAGCTTGTCGATATACTTGCCGTCCACGACGTCCTTTAAGTACTGGCCATACTGGTTCTTCTTCAGTACCTCATACGCGTCCATGACTTCCTCTTTTGAGATCCAGCCGTTGATATAGGCGATTTCTTCCAGACACGCAATCTTTCTGTGCTGGTGGGTCTCCACCGTCTTCACAAAATTGGTTGCCTCCACGAGAGACTCGTGAGTTCCCGTGTCAAGCCAGGTGAATCCCTGTCCGAGAAGCATGACGTCCAGTTCCCCGTTTTCCAGATAGATCCGGTTCAGGTCTGTGATCTCCAGCTCCCCGCGGGCGGACGGCTTCAGGTTCTTTGCGTATTCTACCACGCGGTTGTCATAAAAATACAGTCCTGTCACGCAGTAATTGGATTTCGGCTTTGCCGGTTTCTCCTCAATGGAAATTGCCTTGCCTTCCTTATCAAATTCCACAATACCGAAGCGCTCCGGGTCGTCCACATAGTAGCCGAATACGGTCGCTCCCTTTTCCTTCGCGGCCGCCGCGCGCAGACGTTTCTTTAAGCCCTGTCCATGGAAAATATTGTCGCCCAGCACCATCGCCACGGAATCATTTCCGATGAAATCCTCACCGATAATAAACGCCTGCGCCAGTCCGTCGGGACTCGGCTGAATGGCGTATGTCAGATGGATTCCGAACTGATGTCCGTCGCCCAACAGTGCCTCGAAGCGCGGTGTATCATCCGGTGTGGAAATAATCAGAATATCCCGGATTCCTGCGTTCATCAGCACAGAAAGCGGATAGTAAATCATCGGTTTATCATAAATCGGTAAAAGCTGTTTGGAAGTTACCTTCGTTAAGGGATAAAGTCTTGTGCCGCTGCCGCCTGCAAGAATAATTCCTTTCATATGCTCTCCTTTTCTTCTCCTGTAATTTCATTTTCTTGCGAAAGGGCGCACTACGCCCGTTGTGCGTAATTATACCATAATTTACTTTTATTTAAAAGGACGAAACGTACAAACATCGCGTCAAATCCGTACAAAATCCTTAAAATCTGCCAAATTCTTTCTGAAGTTCCAGAGCCTCTTCTTCAGTATTCCTCCACTGATATGTTTTCAGATCCACTTCCCAGCCTTTCGGTGTCCATGTCGCCTCAACGCCTTCTTCTGCAAGAAGAAGCCTCTGCAGATCACTGGTTTCAAAATGGAACGCGCCGCTTAGGATTCCTTTGGCGTTCACAACCCGGAACGCCGGCACCTCCCCGGCAAGCCCCATCTTCAATGCATAGCCCACCTGCCTGGAATTTTTCGGTTTCTGACAGAGCAGCGCAATCTGCCCGTAGGTTGCCACCTTCCCCTCCGGGATCCGGCGGCAGACGATTCCGACTCTCTTATAAAAATCCATTTCAGACTTCCTCATCGATCCGTTCGATCCGGAACACATTCAGCGTATCCACATCCGGGCATGCAAAAACTGCAGTTCCCTTTTCCTGTCCCGGGATCTCTCCGCCGTACCGCAGAATATCGATATAGGGAAACGCCACATGCATCGCCATGGGGCACAGCTTTCCTCGCTCCGTGTCAAAGTCATAGCTGTCTCCGATCTGATGGCCCCGATGGCATCCCATGGTTCCTTTCTGATCAATCAGCGTTATTCGGATTCTCGGTCGTTTCATCAGTCCAGCACCTCCAGACAGCTTTCCAGCGGGATTCCCTTGAATTTATCCGCATTATCCCGGTTCATCGCGATCATGGCCTTCGTTGCATCCATAGCTTTCTGCGTGCTCTCCACAAGATTCGTTTCCTCCATGATTTTCCCCATGAATACGGAAGAGAAAATGTCTCCGGTTCCCGGGAAGCGCACCGGAATGCTGGTAAATGGAAGAATCGTTTTCTTCTTTTGGTCATAATCGTATACGATCACCGCCTCATTCCGGTCAATGACTGCACTCGTGATTACAATAGACTTTGCGCCGATTTCCAGCAGCTTTCCGATCAGCCGGTCCGCCTCCTCCGGCGTCATCCCGTCCTCTTTGTAGGCCTCACCGGTCAGATAAGCGGCTTCTGTATAGTTTGGCACAATATAGTCAGCCACGCGGACCAGCCGCCTCATGTGGGAGATCGTCGTTTCCGTGACCCCGTTATAAAGTTTTCCCTCATCTCCCATGATCGGATCCACAAAGATCATGGTTCCCCTTGCCTTCTGCTGCTCACAGAATCCGGCCACAAGCTCCTCCTGCCGCTCGGAAACAATGAATCCCGTAGAGACGGCGTCAAAGGAAAATCCCAGCTCGTCCCACACCTTCATCGTATTGGCCATGTAGTCCGTCGTTTCCAGGATATCGAATTTCCCGTAATCCAGCGTGTTGGATACCAGCGCCGTCGGAAGATTGTAAATATGGTGCTTCATGTGGGAAAGCACCGGAATCATCGCCGACAGAGCGACCTTGCCGTACCCGGCCATATCATTGATCAGTAAAATCTGCTTGCTCATGCCTGTTTCCTCCTGATTTCTGTATCATTCCTATTTTTTTAAATTAAATATCTTCAGAATATGCTCAATGATCGCTTTGGAATCCGCGTTCTCTCCGATATCATGCAGAACAGTTTTCACATTTTCAAAAAATTCGGCGGACATTTTCGATTCCAGAACCTTCGTCACCCAGTCGATATCCTTAAATGTCTTATTTCCAAGGTAAATCTGTTCAAATATGTAGATGGTGCCCTCTCCAAGACCGGCCGCGATGCAGCCTGCCGTGACAGCATTCAGGACACTGGCTCCCACATTGATTCCCGGTATGCTTTTCAACATGGAAATGGCTGCTTTCGCCGCTGTGCTGACCGTTCCCACCTCAACGATGGAATTGAAAAACTGTTTCGTATTTTCATCATTTTTGATACCGTAGACCCTGGCAATGGCGTTCACTTCCGCAATTTCAATCGGCGTCAGGACCGCTGCATCTGCAACCGGAATCGGGACTGCCCCCACGACAACTCCGGAAGCCGCTGCCGCTCCGACAATGCCATGGGCTAGATACCTCTTTCTGTTCAGCATAAATTCCGCCAGATCATTGGCGCCCGCCCGCAGGCCCTCCGGCATCAGTTCATTGGTGGCGTCGATCAGTTCCGTAATGCCCTCCGGCGCGGCAAACGCTGTCTCGTTCAGCTCATAGACAGAAGCGACTACCGGAATGATCTTCTTCAGGTTTTTCGGGCAGTTTTTCTGCGCGGCAAAGGCATTCTGCACCATCCCAATGTTTTCTTTTCTCTCCGGAACCGAGTAGGACTTTGTAATTACAACAATGACCGGAACGGTCTTCCAGATGGAGGTTGCTCTCGACCGGCTCTGAATTGTTTTGGGAAACAGTTTCCTCGACGTCCCTTCGATGCAGAACCAGATCACATTGATCTGATGATCGTCCTGACCGGCCTTCGCACATTCCTTTGACCATTTTTTCACCGCGTTGACCGCCCTCTGTTCCTTCAGAAACGTCGGCTCAAAACCGATGGTGTCAATGATCCGGAACGGAATTCTGTCGCTCTCATAGATATCCAGCTTCTCGGTCGTTCCGCTTGTTCCGTATCCGGTCTTTGCTTTTTCTTCACCCAGCACGGCATTGATCAGTGTGGATTTCCCCACACCGGAATTTCCAATGACTAACACATTTCCCCGATCCATCTTTTGTTCGCCTCCTCCCTTTGCACCGATGTCCCTGTTTTCATTCCTTTTCTGATAAAAATTATATAATACTCCGGCCTTTTCCACAATCCATTTCTTTGTGGGCGCGTTAATCCACAGAGCGCCTGCGAAATCTCCTGTTTAAAGCTACTATTCGATCCTTTATAAGACGGAAAGTATCAATACGCAAAAAACATCGCCCCGATACCTGAAAAACAAAAATTCAGTATCTGAGACGATGAATTCTACGTATAGCTGCTTTATTCAGAGAAGTCCATCTCCTTTTTCTCATGATTCAGCATTGGAATCAGGCCAAATTCGATATCTGGTACCAGTACCATTACCGCGTATGCCGGGAACCTTTTCTTCTCGGCGCCAGCAACCATGTTATGATCATAGGTCGCAGTTAACCTCTGTTAAGCGTGATTTTTTCGTATTGCATTTGCTTCGTGAATCCATTTTCCACTTAAAAGTCTGGAAACACACCAGATCGATTTGATGACATAATCAATTCTCAAGCATAGCATTGTAAGCCATGCCGGCCAGTGAAAAAGGAGACCGCCAACTGCCCCAAGAGGGATGGATAGCAGCCACATGAACAGAATATCTGCTTTCATCAGGAATTTTGTATCTCCACCGCCACGTAAGACGCCTTTCGTCATGACAGACTGGATCGCCTGGAAAAATGCGATGACTGCATAGGCATTCATGAGCTGATGGACTACTACAAGCGTTTCCGGTGTCAGGGTATAAACCTTTATCGTCATTGGACCAAAGAAATATACTGCGGCGGCACTGAATAAACCGAACACAATGCTGAGGAAATAGAAGGTCTCACCCTGCTCCATGGCTTTTTCTTTGTTTCCTGCTCCGATCGTCTGACCGGTAATAATGCCGGATGCGTTGGATACGCCCTGAATGACAACGGTACAAAGACGTTCGAATACCTGACAGATCGCGTTGCTGGCAACCACTGCCGCACCCATATGCCCTAATATGATCGTCAGGATGTTGGAACCTAACCCTAACAGTGAATCACTTATAAGAACCGGTAATCCCAGCTTAAAGTA
>JALEWG010000175.1 GCA_022788065.1 Lachnospiraceae bacterium
TATTCAGAATCAGCCAATACCCAGAGGGACTGACAGCCGATCATAGCGCCGTTAACGATTGCATAGTTCACATCGTTCGCTGCCGGGACAAGCGTTGTAGCGATATGATTAACAGCTACCTGAGCAGAGTTCGTACCGAGAACGTCTGATCAATGCGTACAGTAAACGGAATCTCTGTGATTTTATTGTGAGGGAAATCCATCTCGGATTCCGAATTTCGACGGATTACCGGATGGTTGAAAAAATAACAGACTCGTTTACTTCCTGCCTGTTAAAAGAATATATCAGAGAAACCGGCGGATTTGACGTCTGCGTCGGATACGGGATGGGTGCGGACCTTCCCCAGGCAGAAACAGCTGCCGCTGCTGCCGCCCGGGAATCCAGAATCAGCACCGATCAGGCCAGCTATCTTCTCAATACCCGCAGTGAGCGGATCCGCCTTTCAGGAAGAGGCCATGACTTTACGGTTTCCGATGCGGTCACTCCCTATATCCGGGAGCTTTCCGACCGGTCGGGCCTCTCCACTCTCACGATACAGAAACTGGCTGCGGCCCTTAAAATCACGGGAACCGAGGAGGTTACGCCCCAGGATCTTGCAAGAATTCTCCACATTACTGTGAGAAGTGCCAACTGCTTTGTCGCATCGTTAGTGAGCTCAAATCTGGCCTGTGCTCTTTATTCCAAACAGACCAACACGAAAGGCCGTCCCAGCAAAGTATATAAGATTCTGATCGATATGGATAAGATTAATGAGGCGAAATAAGAAAAGGCTGTCTGTGAAACAATAGTGGACAGCCTTTTTTGAAAGAATATAAAACTTTTTCGGTCCTAAACATCGTATTTTTCTGCTGATAACCGGAAACTGTATTTTTCAATCAGAGATAAAAGATTTGCCATCATTTCTGTGCCGTGATGCAATTCCAGTTTCTCATTCCTTTCCCATTTCTCAGCAAGTAAAAGCTGATCTGTGGATCCGGCGGGATAATAAAAATCAAAATAGATACAGCCGGATTCTTTTTGAATTTTCTCCAGATCACCGGAATTGGAGAGTATGCTTACCATATCCTCAAGATCATTCTGTTTCCCATAAAAACGGATCAATTCTACTACTGCCATAACTTTGATTCCTCCTGTCAATAATTGATTTGTTAAAAAGAATATACTATACTTCTAATTGAATGTATGTTGAAATTTCAACAAGAGGAGTCTAAAAATGAATCTTGCAGAATACCTTGAAGGTCATCCGCTGTTTTATCCATACTCTTCAGATAAGATAAAAAAATGATACAGTTGTGCAAATGCAGGGAAGAACGATACTGTGCTGACGAAATTATTATACCCGAAGGAGCGCCGGATGACCGGCTGGGTCTTGTAATTAGCGGAACTGTAAATGTTGAAAAACTTGATCTGTCAGGAAACAGGAACATTTTTGCTTCTTTACGTACTGGAGAACTGTTTTCAGAAGCATTTGCATTTTCTGATAAAACGTATATGACCGTCAGTATCAGAGCGGCATCAGACAGCCGCATTATGTTGATCTCACGTGATTGGATCCTGGAGGATCCGATACTGATGAAAAATATGCTTCGTTTAATCGGCAATAAAATGTTCCTGTTTGATCAGAGAATCGAGATTATCTCGAAAAGAAAAACCAGTGAAAAACTATTATTATATTTACAGCAGCAGAAGGAGTATTACCAGACCAACAGCTTTATAATTCCGTACAATCGCCAGGAATTGGCAGATTTTCTGGGAGTCGACAGAAGTGGTCTTTCAGTTGAAATACATCGTCTTGTTAAATGCGGAATACTGGAAACGAAAGGATCCTGGTTTCGTCTTAACATTTAATTACACAGAATGTGCAGCCGTCTTTAACGCCAGACGCACCAGATCGTCCATGGACTGGGCCGGGTTGCGGTCCGGAAGTTCCACGAAGATTTCTCTTCCGTCCTCGTCATAGCGGATTCCGGTTGTGATCCCCACCATCATCAGTGCCCGGCAGCCGAACTGGGCGGCAGCCGTATAGAATGCGGTTCCCTCCTGCTCGGAGCAGAGCATGCCGTACTGCTTCCACATTTTCGATTTGTAGGTTTCATCCCGGTAAAGACGGTCGTTGCAGACGGTTCCGCCCACATAAGTAACCAGATTCATCTCGTCCGCAAGCTGTTTCGCTGTGCTTAGAAGTCCAAAATCAGCGACCGGAGAAAAGTGACCGTTGAACATGTTGTCATTGATGCCGCTTGTCGTGCTCACCGCCTGGGAAAGCACAATATCAAAGTTTTTCATATCTTCCCGGTAGCCGCCGGAGGTTCCTGCCCGAACAAGGATTTTGCAGCCGTAATCACGGCAGAGCTCGGTTGCATAGATCAGCATGGAGGGACCTCCCATGCCTACCGCCATCACGGATACTCTCACGCCCTCAAACATTCCGGTGTAGCAATATGCGCAGCGCACATCGTTCACAAGGATAGCGTTTTCCAGATAGTGTTCCGCCATATACTTCGCCCGGTTCGGATCACCGACCAGCACGATCCGCTCGGCGATTTCTCCTGCACTGGCGTTATTGTGCATTGTCATAATCCCACACTCCTTCTTACTGCTTCTTTACGTCCTTGAATTTTTCCGCAATCTTAATTAAAAGCTCCACGGTCTTTTCCATGGACTGAATGCAGATAAACTCGTACTTGCCGTGGTAGTTGTGACCTCCGGTGCAGAGGTTCGGACACGGAAGCCCCATATAGGACAGTCTGGAACCGTCAGTTCCGCCGCGTACCGGGCGAATCACCGGAGTATCGATTCCGAGTTCTTTAAAGGCCTCGGCTGCGATATCCATGAGATACATATGCGGACGGATCTTTTCTGCCATATTGTAGTAGCTGTCGGCAATCTCCGTTACCACGGTACCTTCGCCGTACTTGTCGTTTAAGTATGCGGCGATCTTTTCCGCGGTTGCTTTTCTGGCCTCGAAGAGATCGCGGTCATGGTCGCGGATAATATAGCGCAGTACGGTCTCCTCCACATTTCCGGAGATGGAATTCAGATGGAAAAAGCCCTCATAAAGCTCGGTGTACTGCGGTTTCTCCACAGAAGGGAGCATGGACTCATATTCCATACCGATCAGAATGGCATTTTTCATCTTGCCCTTCGCACTGCCCGGGTGGATATTCTGGCCGTGTACCGTAACCTTTAACGATGCGGCGTTGAAGGTTTCGTATTCCATCTCACCCCATGCGCCGCCGTCCACGGTATAGGCCACGTCCGCGCCCCAGCCCGGAACATCAAAGAAGTCGACGCCGTGTCCGACTTCCTCGTCCGGCGTGAAGGCAACCTTGATCGTGCCGTGAGGAATCTCCGGATGTGCAATCAGATACTCCGCCATTGCCATGATTTCCGCAATTCCGGCCTTGTCGTCTGCGCCGAGAAGCGTGTTTCCGTCGGTGGTGATCAGATCCTGTCCCACATAATTTTTCATGAACGGGAATAAGTCCGGGCTTAAAAGAATCCCTTTCTCCTTATTCAGGACAATTTCGCCGCCGTCATAATTGCGGACGATCTGCGGGCGGGTAAAATCGTCCGGATAGTCCGGGGATGTATCCATATGGGCGAGGAATCCCACCGTCGGACAGTCGGCGTCCGTTGTTGCCGGGATCGTTCCGTATACATAGCAGTGGTCACTCATGGAGACATCGGACAGTCCCAGCTCTTCCAGCTGGCTCTTTAAGTATTTTGCCAGCGCGAACTGTTTTTCCGTGCTGGGAACCGTCGCCGCATCATCGGCGGACTGTGTGTCAAAATCAATGTACTTTAAGAAATAATCAATTACTCTGGACATATTACCTTCTCCTTTTTCTTTATTTAATTTCCCTGAAGAATCTGCGCAAGCTCGGAGTCCCCGTTTAAGATCACGGTCTTGTTGGAGCCCTTGAGACTCGCCTTTAACGCGTCAAGACTTCTCAGGTAATTATAATAATCAGCCTTGCTCTCATCGTTGTACGCCTCTGAGAGGATCCTCATGTATTCAGCCTCGCCCTCTGCGCGAATCTTTTCAGCCTTCGCCTTCGCTTCGGAGATCAGAACAGAAACCTCACGGTCTGTGGAGTTTTTGATGACGTTGGACTCGTACTGGCCGTCCGCGATATATCCGGCAGCAATATTCTGACGCTCGGAGATCATTCGCTGATACACGGCTTCCTTGTTGGAATCAGGAAGATCCAGCATTTTCGTTTCCACCTTCTTCACTGTGATTCCGTAGCTGTCCAGAGAGTCACCGATCTTCTGGGTGATCATTTCCGCTAACTTTCCGTCACGGCCGGAGATCACATCGGCCTGATCCGTGGAGGAGATCACGTTTTTCACTGCATTATATACGACAACGGAAATACGGCTCTCCGCGTTCGCCTTGTTGGCGCCCAGGCGTGACAGGTATTTTAAAGGATCCGTGATGCTCCAGAGAGCAAAGGAATCTGTCACCATGACCTTTTTATCACGCGTGTTGACCTCGCTGGGAACCAGATCGTAGATCATCTCATAGTTGGGGATAGACTGCGTCGTCTGGATAAACGGGATTTTAAAGCTAAGCCCCGGCTCGTCGATGACGCGGACTACTTTTCCGAACTGGAGGATCAATTTGTATTCATCATTGTATGTGCTGACCATACTGGATTTTGCGATCACGAACGCAAAGATCAGGACCAGTATCAATACGGCGGAACGACCTGCTTTTTTCATATAGCTTTTCCTCCCTTCTACTTTGCGCTGCCGGAGGAACCTTCGGCAGCAGATGAAAACGGTTCCAGAGGCAGCAGAGTCTGCGTTCCGCTTCCGTTGTCGATGATGACTTTCAGGTCCGGAAGAAGCTCTTCCATGGTCTCATAGAACATACGCTTTTTCGTGATCAGCGGGTATTTGATATATTCGGAATATGTATCCTCAAAGCGGGCCACCTGGCCTGTCGCTTCGTTGATACGCTGCTGCTTATAGGCCTCCGCCTCCTGGATCAGCTTGTCGGCCTCGGCCTTTGCCTTCGGAATGTTTTCCGACTGGTACTTTTTCGCGGCGTTGATCGCTGTCTCCATGCCCTGCTTGGCGTCTTCCACGGACTTGAACGCATTGGCAACGTCCTCTCTCGGCATTTCTGAATCCTGGATCGATACGTTGTAGATGCCGTAGCCGATGTTTTCCTCCACCAGCCGGTTGGTTAAAAGCTCCTTGATCCGCTCCTGAATCTGGGTCTTACCGGTGGTGATGACGTCGTCCACATTGTACATGCCGACCGTGTCACGGATATAGCTCTGCGCCAGGTTTTTGATGATCGTCTCATAGACATTTCTGTGACGGACCGCCTGGATCGGATCCGTTACCATGTATTCGACATAGAAATCCACGTTGGTCAGGTTGAAGTCCTTGGTGATCATCAGGCTCTCGTTTTCAATGGAAACCGGATAATCCACAGACGCTCCGGCCGCCTTTTCCGGATCCGTCGTATAGCCGATCTGCATACCTGTGATTGCTTTCGATACTTTCGTCACCTTCTGGATATACGGAATCTTGAAGTGAAGTCCGGAGGTCTCAACGACAGTGGGACTTCCGAAGGTCGTTACCACGGCCATCTCCTGCTCGGAGAGCGTATAATAGCTCCCGAAAGCCGTAACGACCAGAAACAGGATAAGGACCATGACTCCGATCCCCTTCCCGGCAATCCGTGCGCCGGAGCGCAGAGAACTTCCGTTTTTCCATGAGAAAGATCCCTGAGAGTCCTTCTGTTCATAAACCACATTGTCCGCGCGGTTTTGTTTTTTTCTGGAAAGATCGTTCATGAACTCATCCAGCTTTCCGCTCTTTTTTAAGGAGCTCAGGCTGACAGCGACAAGTATGACAGCCCAGATCAGTAAATCAAACATGTGTTTCCTCCTTTTCTTTCCGGTCCAGATCCATCTGGATCTGTTCCAGATAATGAACCAGCATATCGCGATGACTGCGGATCTTCCACGCTTTTTCAGTCAGTTCCCCGTAGGTGAAGCTCTTTCTTCCGCCTTCTTCCATACGCTTCCAGAATCCATGAATGGCGTCAAATGGCACATAATAGATCTCATCCTTTTCCGTGTAGGACAGTATGATGAACGAGATACCGCCCTGTGCCTCGAATTCTTCCATAAAGGCAATCTGGTGCGGGTGAATATTCTGAAGCGGAAATGTATCCGAGGAGCATTCCTTGGCGTCAAAGCAGACCGGAATCCCCTGCACAGCGCCGATGTAGTCGACGGTGCTTTTCATGTCGAAATAGGCCAGTGTAATGTGACGGTGTGTTTTATCGATTTCGATCGGTGTGATCGGCGTCGGAATTTTCTGGATCAGAGCCAGTTTTTTTTCTCTGTAGCTTTCGTTAGTCCGGTTGATCAGTTCTTCCAGTGTGGAGCCTCTGAGGCCCCGGGTTTTCCATGTTCCCATTTGCGGCTCCTGTTCTTTCAAAGCATAGTTTTCCGGTTGCGGATCTGCAACATATACAAATAGTTAACATAAATATATTATGTCAACCGATTTGCTTCTGCCAGACGTTTGAAGTCATCGGGCAGCGGCGCTTCAAAAGACCTGCCGGAGAGATATCCGAACGGCTCTGCAAGATCGGGAAATTCAAGCCGGTAGGAATGGAGAAGCTGGTGATGGATTCCATTATACTTTTTTCCGCTTCCGTATTTCGGATCTCCGACGATCGGGTGGCCGATGGAAGAAAGATGGGCCCGGATCTGGTGGGAGCGTCCGGTGATCAGCGTAACCTTAAGAAGCGTCAGAGTCCTGTTTGTTGAGATGGGCTCATATTCAGTTTTTATGGGAAGCGCGTCCGGATATGATGCAGCTTCTTTTTTGCCCAGAATCCTTACCCGGTTGGAAGCGCTGTCCTTAAGGAGCCAACCGTCTATGGTCTTCTTTTCCCTCATTTCGCCTTCCACAATACACTGATAGTACTTGTGGATGCTCCGGTCACGGAATACTTCAGAGAGCATCTGGAGCCCGGCGAGGGATTTTCCGGCTGCCACGATTCCGCTGGTGTTGCGGTCCAGCCGGTTGCAGACGGAAGGACGGAAGCTTCGGAGAGATTCCCGGGTCACGGCGCCCTCCTCTATCAGGTAGTCGATGAGATATTCCACCAGAGAGAGGTCCGACTCTTTAGCCTTCTGTGACAGCATGCCGGAGGGCTTGTTGATTAAGAGGATATGTTCATCCTCGTAGAGAACGGAAAGCTTCTGCTTCTTCTCTTTTTTCAGGCTCAGATCCGGAGAATCGGAAAATTTTTCGATGGTCTCATCCGCGAAAAAAAGCCTGACAGTATCGCCTTCGTTCAGTTTTTCCGCACCCTCGCACTTTTTTCCGTTGAGTGTGATGTTTTTTTTGCGCATCATTTTATAAAAAAAACTTTTGGGCGCCAGATTCATGTATTTTGCGAGAAATTTGTCAAGCCGCTGCCCGGCTTCATTTTTCCCGATGATGATTTCCTGCATGGAGTAATCCTTTCTGTGCGGTCAGGTTCCCTGCCTTTCCTACATCGAGAGACTCTTTAAAAGCTTTGCCACATGAGGCGCGCTTCCGTCGTCCTCTTCCTCCGTGACGGGCTTTAACGTGGAAAGTCTCGTAAGGTAATTTTTCTTTTCCACCATGACTTTCGCGTTCCCGTCCAGCTTCCAGCCGACGAGCATCTCATTGAGGAATTTTTCCGCTTTCTTTACATCCACAGCCTTATTGGGGCAGAACAGATAGACGCCGGTCGGATGGATCACCGCCGCGTCCACGGGCATGATCAGGTCATTGTTTGTGATAATCAGATCATAGAGGACCGGGAATTTTTCCTCATATGGCATGACTGCCTGATGGAAGTCCTCCGGCGGTTCCTTGATCTTCCATGCAGCGACCACAGGCGAAGCCATATTGGCCATAGGAAGAACCAGTAAGATCGCGCTGATGGTCGTCAGATTTCTGAGGCCGTCCCAGGTGATGAATCTTCGGGATATGAGAAGGGCCGCGATGGCGGCGAGAAACAGCCCGATGATCATAAGCTGTGATTTTCTGTGGGCGGTCCGGTAGCCGTACTGCCCTTTCCTTATTTTTTTCAATGTATGATTCCTCTTTTCTCTACCAGGTGATGAATTTCATGATCAGACGGTGTGGAAGGATCCGGCAGAGCACGAAAAACAGTTTCATGACAGGCCCTGCAATGGAGATCTCCTTTCCCATGAGACTGTCACGGATCGCGGTCCGAACCACAAAATCCGGTTTCACCATGACAAGCTTTTTATAAAACGAGAGCGGTTTCCCTTCCAGCGCGATATCGAAAAATTCCGTGGATACAGGTCCCGGACAGACGGCTGTTACCGCAATGTTTTTCGGTCTGAGCTCCGCTGAAAGCGCGCGGCTGTAGCTTAACACGTAGGATTTGCTGGCCGCGTAGACGGCAAAGCCGGGCTGAGGAAGAAATGCGGCTGCTGACGCGAACTGGATGATCCGGCTGTTTTCGGAAATATAGGGAAGGACCATCTCCGTCACGGCAGTGAGCGCCTCGTCATTTAAGCGGATCATGCCGAGGGACTGGCTCTCGTCCATGGAACCGGCTGTTCCCGTTTTTCCGTATCCCGCCGCGTTCACGAGGATTTTTACATTGGGATTTTCCTTATTCAGTGTTTCGCGAAGAACGTCCAGATTCTCCGGATCCGCAAGATCCAGCGCGAACGGACGTACGCGCACAGGAACCGTTCCCTCAAAAGCAAGAAGGCGGTCCATACGCCTCGCGATCACCCAGATCTCACCGATTCCTGCGAACCGGTCGGCCAGCTGCGTGACCATTTCGCTTCCCATTCCGGAGGAAGCACCCGTAACAATTGCAATTTTCATGGAATCAACCTTTCTTCGCCTTTGGCGAACGGTGTACGTTGCGGATGGTTTTCTTTTTCGGCGACCTTGCGGAGCATGACGCATTTTTTGAGGATTCCGGCGTACGCTTTCTAAAGTCTGCTTCCTGGCTGGCTGTGCGGCCGTGTGCGCTGCTTTTCGGCCGAATGAGGCATCGTTTGTCGTATCCGATCAGATCCTCTCTGCCCGCCTTTTTTAGTGCCTCCAGGACCAGGTCGTAGTTTCTCGGATCCCGGTACTGGATCAGAGCCCGCTGCATTGCCTTTTCGTGAGGGTTGACGGGGACGTAAACAGGCTCCATGGTCCTGGGATCCAGACCTGTGTAGTACATGCAGGTGGAGATGGTGGATGGAGTCGGATAAAAGTCCTGGACCTGCTCCGGCATGTATCCGAGATCCCGCAGGTATTCCGCTAACGCCACGGCCTCCTTTAAGGTGGAGCCCGGGTGGGAGGACATGAGATACGGAACCAGATACTGTTTCTTTCCCAGCTTCTCGTTCATCGTGTGGTATTCGTTTACAAACTGTTTATATACAGAGACTTCCGGTTTTCCCATACGCTTTAATACCGCATCCGCCACATGCTCGGGGGCTACTTTTAACTGTCCGCTCACGTGATATTCGCAGAGTTCCCGGAGAAAATCCTTCTTTTTGTCGGCCAGTACGTAGTCAAACCGGATTCCGGATCGGATAAATACCTTTTTCACTTTCGGAAGCGCGCGAAGCTTCCTAAGAAGCGCGATATAGTCCGAATGGTCCGCCGTAAGATTTGCGCAGGGCTTCGGGAACAGACACTGCTTTCCGGCGCATGCGCCTTTCGTCATCTGCTTTTTACAGGCCGGGAAGCGGAAATTCGCGGTGGGACCGCCAACGTCATGGATATATCCCTTGAAGTCAGGCTCTTCAGTCAGCATTTTCGCTTCCTCCACGATCGATTCGTGGCTCCGCACCTGGACGATCCGCCCCTGATGGAACGTGAGTGCGCAGAAGCTGCAGCCTCCGAAGCAGCCCCGGTTGCTGATCAGACTGAATTTGACCTCCGAGAATGCGGGGATTCCGCCGGCCGCGTCGTAGACCGGATGCCAGGTCCGCATATAGGGGAGCGCGTAGACGTCATCCATCTCCTGCACGGTAAGCGGTTTAGAGGCCGGGTTCTGCACCACGAACAACCGCTCTCCGTACGGCTCATAGAGACGCTTTCCTGAAAACGCGTCCGTGTTCTGATACTGGGTATAGAAGCTCTCCGCATACGTTCGTTTGTCGCTTTTGATCGCTTCGTAGGAGGGAAGCTTCAACGCATCATAAATATTCTCCTCCCGGTCCGTCTTATAGACCGTACCGTCAATAAAGGTGATGTCCCGGATGGAAAGGCCGGAATTCAGCGCGTCGGCAATCTCCACGATGGACCGCTCTCCCATTCCGTAGGAGATCAGGTCTGCCTGGGCGTCCAGAAGGATGGAGCGCTTCACTTTTCCGGACCAGTAATCATAGTGTGCAAGGCGTCTTAAGCTTGCCTCTATGCCGCCCAGGATAATGGGGCTATCCTTATAGACTGAGCGGATCAGGTTGGAATAGACGACCGCCGCATAGTCAGGCCGTTTTCCCATGACGCCTCCGGGCGTGAAGGAATCTTTTTCCCTGCGCCGTTTGGAGACCGAATAATGGTTGACCATGGAGTCCATATTTCCGGCGCTCACCAGGAACGCGAGCCTTGGTTTTCCGAGAACGGCGATACTTTCCCGGTTTTTCCAGTCAGGCTGCGGAATGATTCCGACTTTATAGCCGTGAGCCTCCAGAACACGGCTGATAATGGCATGTCCGAAGGACGGATGGTCCACATATGCGTCGCCGCAAACGTAGACGAAGTCGCACTGATCCCAGCCGCGCTTTTCCATGTCCTCCCGGCAGATCGGAAGAAAATCGTTTTTCATAGTAACTCCTTGTCAGGCATGTTTATAGTAGTTCGTAGAAGCTTTGGATATATCCGTCAGAAAGAGAACGGATCTCGTCATCCTGATTCCCGGACCAGGCGTCTTCCACGGCGATGACCGTCATACCGGCCCTCTTTCCGGCGAGGATGCCGGCGGGAATGTCCTCGAATACAAGACAGTCTGATGCGGGGACGGATAGTCTCCTGGCAGCCTCAAGGTAGATATCGGGCTCCGGCTTTCCGGCGTTCACCTCGCAGGCAGTGATGATCTCCTGCAGAAAGCTTCCGATCTGCAGAGAATCGATCAGGGCGTCCACGATCTCGCGGCCGTTGCTGGTGGCGATGGCAGTTTTGATCCCGTTCGCTTTGCAGTATTTTAAAAACTCCAGAGCCCCGTCCTTTAACGGGACTTCATGGCGGTATTTTTCGATGGACATATCGATCCAGCATTCCTTGATCTCATCGAGCGTCATGGGAAGATCAAACCGATCCTTAAAGTACACGGCAGTCTCGGAAAAACTCATGCCCTCGATGGTCTTCTGCAGATCTTCGGGGCATTCATAGCCGAATCGGCCAAGAAATTCGATGTCGATCTGGCCCCACATCCACATGGAATCAACTAACGTGCCGTCCAGGTCAAACAGGATGGCCTTTTTTCCGTTTAGCAGTTCTTTTATCATAGGTTGTTTAACAGCTCCAGTTCATATTCTGTCAGGGGACGGAATTCCCCCGGCCTTAAGGCTTCGTCGAGGGTCAACGGTCCCATTGTAAGGCGTTTTAACGAGAGAACGGGACAGCCGCAGGATTCCATCATGCGCTTGACCTGATGAAATTTTCCTTCATGGATCGTGAGAAGGACGTCAGTCGTTCCGGCGTCTCTTTTTTGGATCACAAGCGCCGCAGGGAGACATTTCAGGCCATCATCCAGCAGAATACCGTCGGCAAAGTCCTTTACGGCAGAATCCGGCACATGTCCCTCACAGCGGGCAAAATACGTTTTGTCCACATGCTTTTTCGGGGCCAGAAGCCGATGTGCAAGAGCCCCGTCGTTGGTGATAAGAAGCAGGCCTTCCGTGTCGATATCAAGACGTCCGACCGGAAATAGATCTTTCCGCTTTTTGTCCCCGATCAGATCCACGACAGTTTTATGCCTGGGATCATAGGTGGCGGAGATAACGCCCTGCGGTTTATTTAACATGAAATATTCATATTCCACATAGGACACCGGTTCCCCGTCAAAAAGAACCTGCTCTTCCATTGGCCGCACCTTCCGGTCAGATTCTTTAACAATCTCCCCGTTCACGAGGACGCGGCCTTTTCTTACAGCCTCCCTGATCTGGCTTCTCGTGCCTTTTCCCATATCTGCAAGAAATTTGTCGAGACGGATCTCCTTTTCCACTCCACATGCTCCCTTCTTTTAGGTGTCCTTATTATCATATCAAAATCCGCGGAAAAGTACAACTGTTTCCGGAAGGTACCGGGCGCGGGTCCTCTTCTTTTCCAGATAACGCAGGATCCAGTAGGGATTGACGGAAAGCTCTTCACAGTGCGCGGTTTTCAGATAGATTCCCACGTGTAGATGTACGGGAAACTTTCCCGTGGTATGCTCCGGTCCGTATCCGGAATCGCCCATGAATCCCAGAAGTTCCCCGGCATGAACGTCTGTTCCCTCGCAAAGACCTCCGGCATATCGGGATAAATGAGCGTAATAAAAATAAGCGCCGGATGGAGAACGGATTCCGATCCGGTATCCGCCTTTTTCCAGCCAGCCGATCTTTTCAACGGTTCCGTCGGTCATGGATACCACCGGATAGAAGCCGGACGGCAAATTGTCTCCCATTACGTCGCAGCCCTCGTGGTTCCTCTCTCCTCCGTAGGACCGCTCATCCTTCCAGCTGTCCTCATAGGTGATCTCCGGAACGGAAGGATCGAAAAGCTCAGGTACCGGAAAACATTTCAGGTCTGAAAGTACGGTCCGGTAGCCGTCCGCCAGCCGGAACAGAACTCCCCGGTTTGCGGGCCCGATCCTAAGAGATATCCCCGGAAGGCGTTTCAGCCGGGACAGATCCATTTCATGTCCGAGCATGAGCGTGGCAAGCTCCTCACAGTCGATCCAATCCCGGCTCGAAACGGCGGGACCGAGCCGCATGGCACGGAAGGAATCGGTTTCCAGAATATTCGGAGTGTCCAAAAGAGAGACAGAGGCCGTATCCAGTGTCCGGATCAGCGCTGCGTTATAGAGAACGAGAAGGCAGAGGATGAGAAGTTTCATAAAGAGGACAGCTCCCTCATAGGATTCAGTTAAGGAAATCCTATGAGGAATCGTATGAAAAAATCCGCTCTTATCTCCGGGCTTCTTTTGCTTCTTCTTGGCGCCATGCTGTTCCATGCCGATTACGTGAGGGAAGGCGCCTCGTACGGCCTGATCCTGTGGTATCAGGCCGTGGTGCCGTCCCTGTTTCCGTTCATGGTACTTTCCTCTCTCATCGTCGCGGGTGGCGGGGTCAAAACGCTCATGAAGCCGTTTTACCTGGTGCTGAGCCCATTTTTTCCCATATCGGAAAACGGCTGTTATGTTCTCGTTTCCGGGCTTCTCTGCGGGTATCCTATGGGAGCCAAAACATGCTCGGATTTTGTGAAGCAGGGCAGGATTTCACTTGATGAGGGAAGATTTCTGCTGTCCGTCTGCAACCAGCCGAGTCCCATGTTCCTTTTCGGTTATGCGGCGCCGTTTCTGTCTGAGCATGTGAGGATCCCGGCACTTTTTATCAGCATGTACGCGCCGATACCGGTTCTCGCGTTCTTTGCAGGTCGCTGCAGAAAGCATACCGGCGAGGATCCTGTCTCCCGAAACGGGCATCTGACCGGGGAAGAATCCGTCCATAAACTCTCACCCGATGACTCCATCCTCTCTGCGGCGGAGATCCTCGTAAAGATCGGAGGATATCTCGTGTTCTTTTCCATCCTCATTGTCTTTTTCAGGCATGCGTCGTGGATCACGGACACGGTTCGCGCGGCGATAACGGGGATCCTGGAGATGACGACCGGAATCCGTGAGATCGTCGTCACGGTAGATTTTCCCGCTTCCTTTATCGCGATTCCGGCCGTTCTGGCCTTCGGCGGTCTTTCAGGTCTGTTCCAGACGGCCTCCGTACTGAAGAGTGATGAAAAAAAGACCGGACTTTCCGTCCGGTCCTGCTTTTTCTGGAAAATGGCACACGCAGCACTGGCCGCGCTAACCGCAGCGATCCTCCGGATTACTGTTCCTGAGGCTCCTCTTCTTTTTCGGTGATCACACCGGCTGACAGCTCATTCCGGTTGGAAGTCACAATGTCATAGCTTGATTTCATGGAGTTCATAAACGCGTCAAAACGGCCCTGCGCACCCTCCATGGAATGGGTGATGATCGTCTGGAGGCTCTTTAACATGTCATCTGTGTACTGGATCGAGCCCTGACGGATATTGTTGGCGTCATTGACCGCATTGTCGATGATGGCCTGGGCCTGAGCCTGGGCCTGCTCGATCACTTCGTTGGCATGGGCATAGGCTCTCTGCATGATCTCGTGTTCGTTGACCAGCTCATTGGTCTGCGCGGTTGCTTCCGCAAGCATCGCGTCAGCCTTGGAGTGGGCGTCGGAAAGAATCGCCTCTTGGTTGCTGATGATCTTCTGGTACTGCTTGATCTCGTCCGGGATCCGGAGGCGCAGCTCAACCAGAAGCTCGTCCAGCTCCTCTTTGTTTACAATGATCTTTGTTGTGGACAGCGGCTGGAATTTGCAGCTGTCGATATATTCCTCAATTTCCGTAATTAACTGTTCGATTCTGCTCATGGTTCTTCCTTATTCCTTTCCCTTTATCTTGCCTTTATATTTCTTATGTACTTCCTCCTCCACATACGGCGTGACAAACTGCGAGATATCGCCGCCGTAAGCAGCCACTTCCTTGACGGAACTGGAGCTGAGATACGCATATTTCAGATTGGTGGTAAGAAATACGGTATCGACTTCATGGTCGATCACACGGTTCAGCTGGGCGATCTGAAGCTCATATTCAAAGTCAGTGATCGCGCGAAGGCCGCGGACCACCGCATTGGCGCCGCACTGTTTCGCAAAATCAACAGTGAGACCGCCGAAGCTTTTCACCTCCACATTCGGAAGATCTTTTGTGACCTCCTGTAACATCTTAACACGTTCTTCAATGGAAAACAATGGAGTTTTTGCACTGTTGTTCAAAACGCCGATGATCAGATGGTCAAATAATTTGGAGGCGCGTTCGATCACATCGATATGCCCCAGTGTGACCGGGTCAAAGCTTCCCGGATAAATCGCTTTTTTCATAATCTCTCCCCAAGCTTATTCCGTCATTCCTTTCGGGTGAGGAATACGTGCTTGTTTGTTTTATACTCCTTCGAGCGGACCACGGCATATCCCATGGCCGATGCCCAGGAAAAATCTGTATTCAGAGAGGCTTCCACAATGAAGACCGTATCCCGGGATGCAAGCGGCGAATCCGTTAAAACCTCAAGCACCCGCTTTTCCAGCCCGTGGTCGTAGGGAGGATCCATAAAGATAAAATCAAAGGAAATTCCCCTCTGCTCCAAAATCTTCAGGCCCGAAAACACATCGCTCTCCATGACCGTCGCCCGGTCCCCTAGGCGGGTTGTTTTCAGGTTCTCACGGATACAGGAGACCTGACGGTTTCCGTTATCGATAAAAACGGCTTCCTTCGCACCGCGGCTGAGCGCCTCGATACCGATGGCGCCGCTGCCGGCAAACAGATCCAGAAACGCAGTTCCGTAAAGATCATTCTGGATCATATTGAACAGTGTCTCCTTGATCCGGTCTGTGGTAGGTCTCGTATCCATACCCTCCACCGTTTTTAATAAAAGCCGTCTGGCGCTTCCCGCAATTACTCTCATAGTCCACCTCAATTTCTTATCTCTACATTATAATCGCAAAGGCCGGGATGTACAAGCGGTTTTTACTGCAAAAATCCCTCCCGGGGACAGTTTCCTGTCTGCGGGAGGGATTCTCGATTATCGGCAGTTTATTTGCCTGCCATCTGCTTCTCCTGAGCCTCGATCATTTTCTTAACCATATAGCCGCCGACGCTGCCGTTCTGGTAGGAAGTCAGGTTTCCGTTATATCCGTTGGTAAGCGGAACACCAAGCTCCGTTGCTACTTCCATTTTGAAGCGGTCCATGGCTTCTTTGGCCTCGGGTACGACGACGCGGTTGCTGGAATTGCTTGTATTAGACATATAAAACGCCTCCTTTAACGATATTGCCGGATCGTTTTGATTTGTCCGGCTGTTTTCTGTTACACTCCTATTATGAGTCGCATCAGAAATAATACACTAGAAGGTTTTTCGAAAAATGTCATTTTTTTGAGCGACAGGAAATTACTGTTTTAAACATAGAAACGCGCAGAGGTTCCCGCGTTTTTCTCCCATGCGCCGGTGGGAAAAAAGGAGGTCCGGATTGCAGCAGGTGCAGATATCCGTGACGGAAATATTTTCTTCCGGGATCCCCGCTTCCATCAATATGATCCGGTTGGCTTCCCACAGGTTCAGCTGATATTTTCCGTTTTCTTTTTTATAAAAAAGAACTGCATGATCCTGAGGACGGAATGTCTCCGCAAACTGTTCAATGACTTCCGGTCCGACCTCATAACAGCTCTGGCAGATACTGGGACCGATAGCGGCTGTCACGTGGGCCGGATCGGTTCCGAATTCACGCGCCATGGCCTTTAACGTGACTTCTCCCATGCGATGAACGGTGCCCCTCCAGCCGGAATGGGAAAGGCCGATGGCCCGATGTTCCGTATCGGCAAAATAAAGCGGCACACAGTCTGCAAAGAAGGTCACCAGCGTGACGCCGGGTATGTCTGTAATCAGGCCATCCACGTCGCGGTAATCTCTGTCGCGGACCACGCCTTTTCCAAAGTCCGCCTCTGTTACTTTCCGGACATTGACGGTATGGGTCTGCCAGGTGAGAACCATTCGGTTTCTGTCCACATGGATCGCCTCCGCCATCCGTCTGTAGTTTTCTCTCACATCCGCTTCCTGATCCCCGCGTGTGAAGGAAAAGTTCATGGAGGAGAACGGTCCTTTGCTGACGCCTCCCATGCGGGTGGAAAAGGCATGGGTTACAATGCCGGTTTTTTCAAGAGCAGGAAACGAAAGCCATGTAACGCCGTTTTCTGTTTTCTCCTCCAGATGCCTCCCGGCTGTTTTTCTTATCCAGGGATACATATATACTCCTCCCTCATTTAAATCTGAAAATCGAACGCATTTTCCATATGCCGGATGGTCCGGTCCCCATATACGGCAATCACGTCAAACCGGCAGGCACGGTCTGTACTGTAACCGCGTTTTTTATAGTAATAGAGCGCGGTCCGACAGATCTGCCTCCGTTTTTTCGGATCCACCGCCTCAAACGGATCGCCGTATCCTGCGCCGGAGCGGAATTTTACTTCGACAAACACGAGTGTCCCGTCTTTTTCGGCCACAAGGTCCAGTTCTCCGGTTCTGCACCGGAAATTTCTGTCTAATATTTCATACCCCTGTGACAGAAGATATTCTGCCGCATGACCTTCATAGTATGCTCCGATTTGCCTCCGGTTATGATCATACGCTGCTTTTGCCGTTCTTTCTCATCTCCTTCATTATAAGAAGTTTTTGATAAAGGTTCTGCGGTGGATCGGCGTCGGTCCGAATTCCTTCAACGCCGCAATATGGGCCGCAGTTCCGTAGCCTTTATGTTTCGCAAATCCGTACTCCGGATACAGCCTGTCATATTCGATCATCATATGGTCACGTGTCACCTTTGCAAGGATGCTGGCAGCCGCGATGGAAACACTCTTCGCATCACCTTTGATGATCGGGACCTGTCTGGTCAGAATGCCCGGTATCGTCACGGCGTCATTTAACAGGAGATCCGGCGTTACAGAGAGACCTGCCACAGCGCTCCGCATGGCCTCATAGGTCGCCTGCAAAATATTGATCTCATCGATCCTTTCAGGGCTTGCCATGCCGACACTCCAGGCAACCGCTTTCTCTTTGATCTCCCCGAACAGCTCTTCTCTTCTTTTTTCGGAGAGCTTTTTGGAATCATTTAAATAGAGGATCGTGCAGTCTTTCGGGAGAACTGCGGCTCCTGCGACGACCGGACCGGCAAGAGGTCCTCTTCCGGCCTCATCGATCCCGCAGATCAGTGCGCACGATCCATATTCGTTTTCAAATTCTTTCATTGCTTCCAGCCGGAGAAGCTCCTTCTCCAGCCGTTCGCCTGTCAGTACTCGTCCCATATCATTCTTCCTTTTCCTGAACCGGTTCCGACGCCGGGGGCATCTCAAGCGTAATGCGGCCAAGCTTTCCGCCTCTGAAATCATCGAGAAGCAGTTTTGATGCTCTGGAAAGGTCATATCCTCCGCCTTTTGTAAGGCAGGCTCTTGATACTGCAATTCCCTCCAGAAGCTCATAGGAGCTCTTCCCGGACTCCTCCATCTGGTAACGCTCTCCAAGAAGGCCTTCCCTGTTCTTACTTAAAAATGCGCAGAGCTCCGCGGCAAGCTCTTCCTGATTGAGGATTTCATCGTTGATGGATCCGAGGAACGCCAATTTCAGTCCCACCTCCTGGTCCTCAAATTTCGGCCAGAGGATTCCCGGCGTGTCAAGAAGCTCTACCTGCTTATTGAGCCGGATCCACTGGTTTCCCTTGGTTACGCCGGGTTTGTTTCCGGTCTTTGCCGCGGCCTTGCCGGCCAGACTGTTGATGAACGTGGATTTTCCCACGTTCGGAATTCCGACTACCATGGCACGGACCGGACGGTTGATGATCCCGCGCCTCCGGTCACGCTCGATCTTTTCCCGACAGGCTTCCTGAATCACAGGATTGATCTGTTTGAGGCTCGCTTTCTGCCTTGCGTCGATTTTCAGGACCTGAAATCCTTTCTCTTTAAAAAATGAGCTCCAGGCTGCATTGGCTCCCTCGGACGCCAGATCGGCTTTATTTAAGAGGATCAGCCGACCTTTACCTTTTCCGAGCTCATCGATATCGGGATTACGGCTGGAAAGAGGCGCGCGGGCATCCACCAGCTCAATGATCAGATCGATCAGCTTAATGTCTTCCTGCATGGCCCGTTTTGCCTTTGTCATATGTCCCGGATACCACTGTATATTCATAAACACCTCCGAAAGCTAAGTGAACTTGTAAATCATGGAAAAAGATGCATCAGTACGGAATCAGACCGAACCGGGAAAACGGCTGGAACCGGAGCCAGACTTTTCCGACCAGCTGGTTTTTCTGTACATTGCCGATACCTGAAAAACGGCTGTCCTCGCTGGATTCCCGGTTGTCTCCCAACAGGAAATATTCCTCTCCGGACAGTTCTATGGGACTCTCCGCCAGACCGGCGATCGACGCAAGATTCAGATCGTGATCCGCTGTAAGGGGCCTTCCGTCAATGTGGATCGTATTGCCGGTGATCTGGACCGTCTCGCCGGGCAGACCGATGATCCGCTTGATATTCATGGAAGAACCGTTGGTAAATACGGCTATATCAAATCGTTCCGGTGAGCCGAGATCGTACGCAAGGCGGTTGACCAGCACAACATCCCCGGAATTCAGTACGGGATTCATGGAACCTCCGTACATCTCCACTCGCTCGCCGAACGCGTACACCACATAAATTGCAAGAGCAACTGCGACAATAAGATCAACGATCCAGCTGATCACCGAATGGAGGCGGTTTACCTCCGGTTCCTGATAAAATTCCACTGATTCCCCTCCTGCATTGTCATGTGAACGTTGGACACTGGTATTAAAAAGGGGACAATTTTCATTGTCCCCTCAATCCGCTAAATGAATTATTTTACTAACTCTTTAACTTTTGCAGCCTTACCTACTCTGTCTCTTAAGTAGTTCAGTTTCGCACGACGTACTTTACCTTTTCTTACTACTTCGATATTCTCTACAGACGGAGAATGAAGCGGCCAGGTCTTTTCAACGCCGATACCGTTGGAGTTCTTTCTAACGGTGAAGGTCTCTCTTACGCCGCCGTTCTGTCTCTTGATAACGGTGCCCTCGAAAATCTGGATTCTCTCGCGGTTTCCCTCTTTGATCTTCGCGGATACACGTACGGTATCACCTACGTTGAAGCTCGGTACGGTCTCTTTTAACTGAGCAGCTTCGATATTCTTAATAATTTCGTTCATCTTTCATGAACCTCCTTCATGTATTCGATGTTCTTACTCGAATGGATATACGACAGCGGAACATCTCTTATTCACGGTTACCAATTATAACACAGGCTTTCCAAAAAAGCAAGCCATAAATTGTTTGAATTATTTGTTTTTATTCACCATTTTTCCCAGTCCATGCGGAAATAGTGGGTGCTCATCAGGATCGAACAGAGCAGCCAGCCCATCGGGAAGCCGAGGCTGATTACCACCGGATTTCCCGGGAATACTCTGGAGATCACGAACAGATAGATCTGGCGGCATACCACCTGAGAAAATAACAGGTAAAACATCGGTGTTTTGGCGTCGCCGGTACCACGTAAAGATCCGGCAAGCACCTGGTTGAAGCAGCAGAATACCATAAAGCCGCAGTTCAGCCGCAGAAACAGCACGCCATATTTGAGAACGGTCTCATCGCGGTTAAAAAGCGTGACCAGCTGCGGCGCAAAGATCCAGAGCGCTGTACAGCAGCAGACTGTGATGAGGATCGACATGAGAAGTGCCTTCAGGCTGCCCTCTTTTGCTCTCTTCACATCCTTCGCGCCCACGTTCTGCCCCACGAACATGGTGGCTGCATTGCCCATGCTCTGCATCGGAAGCATGACAAACTGGTCGATCTTGGAATAACAGCTCCAGCCGGCCATGCATCCGGAGCCGAACGCGTTGATGTAGGAATGAACGAACACGTTGGAGAATGCAGTCAAAGACTGCTGGATTCCGGTGGGAAGTCCCACGATCAGGATCTGTTTTAATATGTACGGGTTCAGATTCAGTCCCTTCGGATCAAACCGGTAGCTCTCCCTGCAGCGTCCCAGAAGGAGAAGGATCAGGAATGCGGAGATAAACTGGGAAAGGATCGTCGCGATGGCGACGCCCGCGATCCCCAGCCGGAAAGCCAGAACGAAAACGAGGTCCAGAATAATATTTAATACGCTGCTGAAGCAGAGAAACATGAGCGGCCGTCTGGAGTCGCCAACAGCCCTCAGGATTCCGCTCCCCATATTGTAGACGAGAAGCCCGGAGATTCCGAGAAAATAAATTTTCAAGTACAGTGAGGAAAGCGGGAGCACGTCCTCCGGAGTTGCCATCAGCCGCAGCATAAACGGCGTCATCGCGTATCCGAGAACCGTGAACAGAAGCCCGCATAAAAATGTCAGTGCCAGAGTGGTCTGCACGGAGCGGTACAGATTGTCGTCGTCGTGGGCGCCGTAATATTGGCTGATAATGACACTGGCTCCGATGGAGACTCCGTTAAAAAATTTGACCAGTGTGTTGCAGATACTGGTTGTGGAACCGATGGCGGCCAGTGCCTCGGTTCCGACAAAGTTGCCGACTACAAGGCTGTCCACCGTATTGTAAAGCTGCTGAAACAGATTCCCCAGAAGAAGCGGGATGGCATATATGATAAGAAGTCGGGCGATCGGTCCTTTTGTCATATCCGTATCTTTGGACTTCTTTGATTTCATCTGCATGACAATGCCTCCTGTCCGTCAGTCTGACGTTTCGTCAACACCGGATTCTTTGGACTTCCGATCGGCGAGAAGTCTGTCGAGAAACTGCTGTTCTTTTTTTGAGAGGTTTGCATCCTTTAAAAGCTCCGGCCTTCGTTCCAGCGTCCGGATGATGGACTGCTCTCTTCTCCATTTCTCAATATTGGCGTGATGGCCGGAAAGAAGAATCTCAGGTACCTTCATGCCCATATACTCCTCCGGTCTGGTGTACTGCGGATATTCCAGCAGATTGTCATGAAAAGACTCAAATTCTGCGGAGACGTCGTTATTCAATACTCCGGGAACCAGTCTGGAGATGCAGTCGATCATCATCATTGCCGGAAGCTCCCCGCCTGTCAGGACGTAATCGCCGGCGGAAAGATAATCCGTAGCGATCAACTCCAGCACGCGCTCGTCGATGCCTTCATAGTGGCCGCAGAGGAAAACCAGGTCTTCCTCCTTTGCAAGTTCCTCGGCGATCTTCTGGCTGAAGACCTGTCCCTGGGGCGTCATGTAAACGACGCGGGGCTTATGTCCGATCTTCTCCTTCAGCGCTTCATACGCGCGGTAGATAGGCTCCGCCTGCATGACCATTCCGGCGCCCCCGCCGTAAGGATAATCGTCCACTTTTCCATGACGTTCCAGCGTATAATCCCGGATATTGATCACGTCAAAGGCAATCAGTCCTTTTTCTGTGGCGCGGCCGAGGATACTGGTGTTCAGGCATCCTGAGACCATCTCCGGAAACAGTGTTAAAACATGAAAATTCATTTTTTACCTCCGAGAAGCTTAAAGATCCAGAAGACCGTCGAGAACATGGACCAGCATCTCGCCCTTTTCAAGATCCACATTCAGGATGCAATCTTTGATCGCCGGGAGAAGAATCTCTTTTCCGCCGTCTGTTTTCACGCAGTACACATCGTTGGCGCCTGTCTGGAGCACATCGGTCATGACACCGAGCTCCTTTCCCTCGTCTGTGATCACCTTGAGTCCGATCAGATCCACGATGAAATTTTCGTCCGGACTCAGCTTCACAGCCTGGTCTCTGGTGATCAGAAGATCCTTCTGACGCCACATTTCCACATCGTTTATATTGTCGAGTCCTTTAAACTTCAGGATCACCATATTTTTAAAGAACTTTACATGTTCAATCGTAAGTGTTTTCTGTTCTTTTCCTGTATCTAAAATTACGGTTTTCAGTTTTTTAAACCGATTCATGTCATCGGTAGTCGGGAAGACCTTGACCTCTCCACGAACTCCGTGCGTGGAAGTGATGACACCGACCCGCAGCATATTTTCCATCATTGACCTCCGGTTCTAACATAGAAAGAGGACTGCAATCAAATTACTCTGACCGCAGTCCCTCTATTGTTACTGAATCTCAACAATAACTTTCTTTTCCATTCTGGATGAAGCTGCCTTGACAACGGAACGGATCGCTTTCGCGATTCTGCCCTGCTTTCCGATCACCTTACCCATATCACCGGAGGCAACCTTCAGCTCAATGACAATCTCATCATCGGTCTCGGATTCCGTAACCACAACTTCGTCTGGATTATCAACCAGTGCTTTTGCGATAACTTCAACTAATTCTTTCATGATACTACCTCGCATTACTGGATGATGCCGGCTACCTTTAAGAGCTTGCCAACTGTCTCTGTCGGCTGAGCACCTGTTGCTAACCACTTCTTAGCTGCTTCCTCATCAAATTTGATTACGCTCGGATCTGTGTTCGGATCATAGTAACCGATTTCCTCGATGAATCTGCCGTCTCTCGGGGAGCGGGAATCTGCAACAACAATTCTATAGAAAGGAGCCTTTTTCTGACCCATTCTTCTTAATCTCATCTTTACTGCCATTTCTGATTTCACCTCCTTGGAATAATTCCTTTTATCAGCTATGCGTGATATCGCATCTGCTGTCATCTTTCTGCCTAAAACGGCATTTTGAACTTGCCCATCATGCCGCCAAGACCGCCCAGTCCGCCTTTTCGCTTTCCTCCCATCATTCCGGGAAGCTGCTTCATCAGCTTTTTGGACTGCTCAAACTGTTTGACGATCCGGTTGACCTCGGCGATCTCAACACCTGCGCCCTTAGCGATTCTCTGTTTCCTCGAAGGATTCAGAATGGAAGGGTTGGCTCTCTCCTCTTTCGTCATGGAGAGAATGATCGCTTCCACGCGGTCCATGGATTTTTCGTCTATCTCAACATTTCCTTTCATCTGGGACATGCCCGGCATCATATTGAGTATGCTGTTCATGCCGCCCATCTTTTTGATCTGACGCATCTGGTCAAGGAAATCATTGAAATCAAATTCTGCCTTGCGAAGCTTCTGGCTCATTTCCTTCGCCTTCTCTTCGCTGACCTCAAACTCGGCTTTCTCGATCAGGGAAAGGATATCTCCCATTCCAAGAATTCTGGAAGCCATTCGGTCCGGATAAAACTGTTCCAGGTCGGAAAGCTTTTCTCCCATACCGACATAGAGAATCGGTCTTCCTGTGACGGAACGGATCGACAGCGCCGCACCGCCTCTGGTATCACCGTCTAACTTTGTGAGGATCACGCCGTCCACTCCGATTTTATCGTTGAAGCTTCCGGCCACATTGACCGCGTCCTGACCGGTCATCGCATCGACAACCAGGATCGTCTGATCTACACTTACGGCCGCCTTGATATTGACCAGTTCGTCCATCATCGCTTCGTCGATCTGGAGACGTCCTGCCGTATCGAGGAATACCAGATTGCAGCCCTCTTTTTTTGCATGCTCAAGAGCTGCTTTTGCAATATCCACCGGGGACTTTGTGTCACCCATCGAGAAAACCGGAACTCCGACTTTCTCACCGTTTACCTGTAACTGCTTGATTGCAGCCGGTCGGTAAACATCGCAGGCCGCCAGAAGCGGTTTCCTGCCCTTTGCCTTAAACTTGCCGGCCAGCTTGGCCGTTGTGGTGGTTTTACCGGCGCCCTGAAGGCCGATCATCATAATGACCGTGATCTCGTTCTGGGGCTTTAAGGCAATCTCCGTAGTCTCGGATCCCATCAGTCTGACGAGTTCCTCGTTAACAATTTTTATAACCATCTGTCCCGGAGTCAGGCTTGTGAGGACATCCTGTCCCACCGCTCGCTCCTGTACAGAGTTTATAAACTGCTTTACGACTTTAAAGCTTACATCGGCTTCCAGGAGAGCCATTTTGACTTCTCTCAGAGCAGCCTTTACATCGGCTTCGGTTAAACGTCCTTTGCCCTTTAAGCTTTTAAAGACATTCTGCAATTTATCGGCTAAGCTTTCAAACGCCATTTAACCTCTCCCTTTATGGTCAGAGCCGTCCAATTTCCTCCGACAGCTGTTCAATTCTGTCGATCAGGCTGATATCGCCGTTTTGCTTGTAGGCCCCGGCCAGTTCTTTGATTTCTTCCACCATCTTCTTCGTCTGGTTGAATTTCTGAACAAGCTTCAGTTTCTCTTCGTAGCCGGTTAGGATCTTATCGCACCGTTTGATCAGGTCATGAACGCCCTGCCGGCTGATCCCCTGCTCCTCGGCAATTTCGCTGAGGGACATGTCATTGAAGACCACGTCCTCATAAATGTGTCTCTGATGCTCTGTCAGCAGTTCGCCGTAGAAATCATACAGCAAACCCTGTTCCACAATTTTTTCCATATCAGGTCACCTGCTGTATCATACTACAAAGGAACATGGCTGTCAAGTATTTTTTCTTGACACTGTCAAAAATTATTTTTCATTTTTCAGTTTGATCGTCTTCCACTTACCGCTCTGATAACGGGCAAGCACGAGGGCCGAGCGGAGAAGCTGGTCCGCTGCGAGCGCAAACCATGCGCCGTAAAGGCCGAATCCCAGGCGGATCAGTACGATCGCGAAGATCGGGCGGACAAGGAGAACTGTGATAAATGTGATCATTGCAGTCGTTCTGGTGTCGCCTGCACCGCGGAGGCCGCCGGCGATAATGAACTGTGAGCTCTGGAACGGCTGTAAGAATGCCACGATCAGCATGATATTCCGTCCGATCCGGATAATCTCCGGATTACTGTTATAAAGGCCGACAATGTTGCCGCCGAAAAGAATAAACACAGCGGCCAGAATCATGGAAAACAGAAAGCCCACGGTTCTTGTGCGGCTCGTATAGGCCTGCGCCATATCGACACGCCGTTTTCCGAGGGACTGCCCCATCAGTGTTGTCGCGGAAACAGAGAATGCCTGTCCGGTCATAAAGGACAGAGCCTGAATATTCATGCAGACCTGATGGGTCGCATAGGCCACGGTTCCGAGGGAGGCGACGGTCTTTGCGTAAATGATAATGCCGGTTCGCATGAGAAGTTGCTCCACCATGGCGGGAAGACCGATGTTTAACATATCTCCCAGAACGCCCCGATCCGGCTTAAATCCCAGACGGAATTCCAGCTTCAGGAAACCGTTGCCTCTTAGAATTACAGTGATCGCGATCGCAAATGCCACGAACTGACCGATCACGGTTGCAAGGGAGGCGCCCGCCACGCCGAGGGCCGGGAAGCCGAGATTTCCGTAGATCAGGATCCAGTTGAAACAGACGTTCACGCCGTTTGCGATCATATTGTAGATCATACACGTCTTTGAGTCACCGACTGCACGAAGCGACGCCGTTATGGTACTGGTTAACGCCATCGTCAGAAAACCGGCCATCTGGATCTGAAGATACTGTGTGGCCCATACCGTTACCGTTTCTTCCGTAGATCCCATAAAGATTACCATAGGCCGTGCAAACACGACGCCGAGGATGGACAGGATGATCGTTGCGCAGAACGTAAATAAAAGCCCCTGGCGAACAACCAGATTGGCCTTCTCTCTGTCTCCCTTTCCCCTGTTTCTGGCAACCAGTGCCGTGACACCCGTATTCATGGAAACAAAAGCGGCCATTAACAGGAACTTCGGCTGTGTTGTGAGGCCTACTGCTGCAAGAGCCTGGGTTCCCATTTCCGGATTTGCGGCTCCGCCCATGGAGCCGACCATCATCAGGTCAACCATGGAAGTCAGCTGCGTTAACAGAAGTTCCACAAAGCTTGGACCTGCAATACGGATGATGTCTTCATACAACTCTCTGGAATGAACGCCCTCCGGAAGCTTCTTACTTACCTTAAGGCTTCCGGAGACGTTTTCCTCCCCGTAGGGCAGACGATCCAGAGTCGTCTGCAGTCGTTCATTTGTCTTCATAAGTTTCATTTCCTTTCCCTCAATATCTCTATTATAGAACATAATTTCGGGTGTGGCTAGAATGAAACCTCAGAAAAAAATGTGAAATTTGTGTAAACTTTACATGAATTATATATAAACTTTACAAAAGTCGCTGCAGCATAATTCTGTACACAAGAAGCAGAAATGCAAATGCCGCGGTAACTGCAAGAAGAACTTTGAGGACGGTCACGCTGTATAATCCGGCCGCCAGCATCGCAAGATACAGAAACAGGAACATGGTATAACCTGCCAACGCCCAGCACCGGAGACCGATCAGACGGTTTCTCTCGTCCGATTCCTCTACCGATTTCTTTTTAAACAATTCTTTGTTTTTCAGATAACGAAAATTCTGAATACATGTTATTATTCCGGCTGCCGCAAGTCCCAAGCCGGTTCCCCTGTAAAATCCACGGATAAAATCTACAGATGCAGCGTCCGAAAGGAATATGGGAAAACTGCTCTCAAACAGTGTGGAAAGTATGAGCGGTATCATGCCGAGCACTGCAACTGCAAGCCCTGCGGCAGCACGAATTTTGTAGCTTTTTTCAAAATCTTCCGGTCCGTTTCCGGTCAGATACCTCTTAAACATTATGACTCCTCCTCTTCGAATATAAAAATATCTTCAATGGTGCAGGAAAAAAATACGGCCAGTTTGTGTGCCAGAGCCAGTGATGCGTTATATCTTCCGTTTTCCAGCGATATGATCGTCTGCCTGGTCACGCCGACTGCCTCTGCAAGATCTTCCTGCCGGATCTTTTTTTCCTTTCGCAGTTCCTGAATCCGGTTTTTCATAGTCATACACTCCTCGTTAAGTTTAGTGACGCCTGCCGGCGCCGTATCAACCATCAATGTAAAAGCACCTTTACATTTATAAGTATAGTGCGCTTTACATGAAATGTCAAGCATATTTTACAAAAAATAACTGCTTTTATTACGTCAACGATAAAACAGGATAAAAATAGATATGAAAACTAAGAGGTACAATCCAATGGACGAAATGTTATAAGGAGCGGGTATTGATAAAAGAATCAGTATCCGCTCCTTAGTTTATATTTATACTCTCGTCCGTTTTATGCAAGTTCTTTTAACGCACGCACCG
>JALEWG010000203.1 GCA_022788065.1 Lachnospiraceae bacterium
TATTTTCCTCCCAGAATAATTTTTTTATGATTCAGCTCGACAATTTTCACGTCGATGTCATAAACATCTTTCACAATTTCTTCATTGATCATTTCCTTCGTCCCTGAATACTTCACCACGCCGTCTTTCATAAAGAAAAACCGGTCCCCGAAATACATCGCCTGATTCAGGTCATGGAGAGAGCTTAACACTGCAATGTTTCTCTCCTTCGCAGCCTTTTTGGCCTCCTCAATGATCAGCTGCTCATTGGCAATATCAAGATTGCCGGTGGGTTCATCAAAAACCAGCATCTTCGGCTCCTGCGCAAGAGCACGGGCGATCGCGATCTTCTGGCGCTCCCCTCCGGAAAGCTTCTCCACATTTCGGGAGGCGTATTCCTCCAGTCGCATTTCCTTAAGAATTCTATCCACCACTTCATAGTCGGAACTCCCCGCCCGGACCCCAAAATAGGATACTCGTCCCATAAGGACCGAATCATATACGCTCAGATCACCGAACCGGATATCCTGCGGAACATAGGCAATCCGCCGTGCCCTGTCCCGTTTCGACATTTTTAAGAGATCCTCCCCGTCGAACATCACAGATCCGCCTGTCGGCCTGCATATTCCCAGGATATTCTTAAACAATGTCGTTTTTCCGGAACCGTTTCTGCCAAGCACGATCCCGATCTCTCCTGCCTGCAGTTCCATGTTCACGCCCTGCAGGACGGGCGCCGCGAGGCGGCTGTACCGGAATGACAGATTCTCGATCTTTAACATCTTCCTCTCTCCTTTCCGGAAAAGATGATCGCCGCGAAGAACGGAGCTCCTAAAAGCGTCGTGATCGCTCCGACCGGTAGTGCGGATCCTTTTCCCATGCTGCGGGAAACCGTGTCAGCCAGAACCAGAAGAAGACTGCCGCTGAGCGCCGACATGGGGATCGAAAATCTGTGATCCTGACCTGCCAGCTTTTTTACCACGTGCGGGCAGATGATTCCGACAAAGCCGATGATTCCCAGAAATGACACGCAGACCGCCGTAATGACGGAGGCCAGCAGCATGGATGCAAAGCGAAGACGGTCCACATGGATCCCCATGCTCTGGGCCGCCGCATCTCCGCTCAGCAGAGCGTTATATTTCCAGGACATGAGCCGGAAAAATATCATGCCGGTCACGACCACGACAAACATGATCAGATCGGTCCGATAGGTCGCCCGGCCCAGATCTCCGAAGTTCCATATCACCGCCGCGGATAGTCCCACATCCGTGGCATAGAACTGCAGAAGCGTGGTTCCGGCGTTCCAGACAGACCCGGTCGCCATACCGGCCAGCACTACGACTCCCGGAGAAAACGAGCGGACTCTGCACAACCCCAGGATCAAGAGAATCGATACCACCGAAAACAGGAACGCCATCAGAGATGTGGCGTACGGATTGGCGCCCGCCGCATAGCTGGAGAGATTATTTCCCGTGGACAGATATCCTCCCGCAAAGACAATGATCGAGAGATTTGCTCCGAAAACCGCCGCGTTGGACACTCCCAGAGTGGACGGGGAAGCCATTGGGTTATTCAGGCAGGTCTGCATGATCAGGCCGGAAAGTGAAAGACCTGCTCCCGCAATAAGTGCCGCCAGCACCCGGGGAATCCGGATATTCCAGATGATCCTCACATTTGCGGCTGTTCCCTCTTTTGCGAGGGCTGCGATACAGTCCTTGAATGTCATATGGGAGGACCCCATAAACAGACATACAAAAGACAGAACAACCACAGCAATGAATAGCAGGATCAGCGCCGCTGTTTTTTTCCGGTATGTTTTTTGTACTTTACTCACTGTGTTCATTTTCTGTTTCTCCGATATAACGCATATGGATCAGCATGCCGTTCCTCACAGCCGCTGTCCGGGACGTTCTCAGCAAATAAAAAGCCATGAAGAAAACGGCGGAACTTCTGTTCCCCCATTGCCTTCATGGCATTGCTTCATAATACAATTCAATTCACAAATACAACGTCGGATTCTGCCGGACCTGCAATGACTCTTTCTTCTGAAAGAAACCCGTTTCTTCTGAAAGGGTACGGACCGCAGAAATCTTCCGGTTACCGGATCGCTGTAATTCTCTTTCCGATGTAATATCGTACTATATTCTTCCGAAAAATGCAAGCTTTTTTCAGAGCGCCCTCCTATTTCCCGTGGATCCGCTTAACAATGTTCTCAAACAGCTCCGCAGATGGGAGCAGTACCTCCTCATCAAAATCAAAAGCCGGATCATGAAAACTGGTAGGGAATGTGGCTCCCAGACCGATATAAGTGCCGATTCCGCCGTGCTCCTGAACACGCCTCAGCATGTCCGACGCATCATCACTTCCTCCGACGCTGCCAATCGGAATCAGTTCCTCAAACCACGGAACCTCTTTTGCACAATCCATGACCAGCGCGATCGCTTCGTCATCTGCTGCTCCGCTGGTGGTCTTTCCAACCAGCTCGATCTCATATTCCACATCATAAAGACCTGCCGCACTCTTTACGATCTGCAGCATACGCTCTTCCCCATACTCTGCAACCACATCATTCTCTCCGCGTACCTCCACCTCCATATAGGCATTGGGAGCAATGGTGTTCCTGGAAATACCGCAGCGCAGGATCCCCACATTGGCCCGGAACATGCCCTGGCTGTGAGGCGCGATGGAATGGATCCCGAGAGCCGCCGTGCTGGCTGCCAACAGCGCATTTTTTCCTTTCTGCGGATCGCCGCACGGATGCGCCGCGATTCCTGTATAGCGGACATTATATCTGCGGCTGTCCAGGAAATCCCGGACTCCGCCTACCAGCTGGTGCGATTCCACCGGAAGGCCATCCGGGCGGGTCAGACCCACATGACCTGCAAAAAAGTATTCAACATCATCAAGAAGGCCCCGGGCAACGATTCCCCTGGCTCCTCCGCCGCCCTCCTCTGCCGGCTGAAAGATCAGCTTAATCGTTCCGCAGAGTTCCTCTTTATGCTCCATGATCCATGCTGCCACAGCCATCCCGATCGCTGCGTGACCGTCATGACCGCATGCGTGGCAGCCGGTTTCGTTGCAGGAGCGAAATCCCTCTCTCTCCGGGCGGTGCGTCGGACTGTCATTTTCCGCAAATGGCAGCGCGTCGATATCAAAACGGAGCGCTGTGACAGGACCTTCGCCTCCTGTATCGATGATCCCGGCTACTCCCGGAAGACCATTCATTTTTTCAACCAGGTCCGGATCTGCCCCCTGACGGATCGCGCGCTCCATCTCTGCACGGCGCACCGCCATATCCGGTACACCGAATCCCATGTCCGGCTCCATCAGCTCCTCCCCCAGAAGCACCGGAATTCCAAGTTCCGTCAGATATTCCGCAATCTTTCCGGCTGTACGGAATTCCGTCCATTTCGACTCCGCATATTTATGAAAATCTCTGCGCCATTCTGTCATACGGCGCTGGATCTCTGCCCGATTCTCTCCCATGTTTATTTCCTCCAAAGAGCCTCCTGTTTTCTTTTTATTATTATAACTTTTGTAACATGTTCCTTCAAGTAATTTGCTTTCCTCTTATCAAACAATTTTCACAGTTTTTTCTCACTTTTTTCGTATTTTCTTCACGTGAGTTTAAGAATCGGATTGTAAGATAAGAAACGAAATTCCCCCGAAATAATGACTCTGTACAAAAAGGACTGATTCCAATGCCTGAAATTTTCAATATTACTCCCGATAACCCGGATGAAAGGACTCATGAACTGCCCGACGAAGATCCGTTTGCGGGCTTTCGCGCCCACCTGGAACTTCGAAACATGTCACCGAATACGATCCGTGCATATCTTGGCGCAGTCAGACAGTTCCACTCCCTGTATCCGGAGGCAAACCATGCAAATCTGATGCTCTATAAATGTTACCTCATTGATCACTATAAACCACAAACCATTAACCTGAGGATCCGCGC
>JALEWG010000205.1 GCA_022788065.1 Lachnospiraceae bacterium
AATCGACTACAGAAACGTAAAGAAAGGAAGCAGAGTTTATGGAAAAAATTGCCAGCTTTACCGTCAATCATCTGAAGCTTCTGCCGGGAGTTTATGTCTCAAGACGGGACACCGCCGGCGATACCCATGTGACGACCTTCGACATCCGCATGACGCGTCCGAACTTCGAACCGGTGATGAATACCGCGGAGATCCACACGATCGAACATCTGGGCGCAACCTTTTTGAGAAATCACCGCATTTACAAAGACCGTGTTCTTTATTTCGGCCCCATGGGCTGCCGCACGGGCTTTTACCTTCTCCTGACCGGCGACTATGAATCTGCCGACATCGTTCCGCTCCTCCAGGAAATGTTTGTATTTATCCGCGATTATGAGGGTGAAGTTCCCGGAGCCGCGGCGAAAGACTGTGGAAATTATCTGGACATGAACCTGCCCATGGCAAAATATCTGGCCAGAAAATTTTACGATGAAGTTCTGGAAAATATCCAGGAAGACCAGCTCGTATATCCGGAATAAAAAGCTTATAGATCAGGAATCAGGAAATTTTTAACCCGCCGCAGATGAAATTCCGCAGCGGGTTCGCTTTATTTATGCTCACTCTCCAGTTTTAACAGGTATTCCTTCACATCCAGACCGCCGGCATAGCCTGTCAGCGATCCGTTCGCGCCCACAACTCTGTGGCAGGGAACCACGATCGCCAGAGGATTTTTATTGTTTGCCATGCCCACAGCCCGACTGGCTTTCGGATCTCCGATCCGTGCGGCAATATGCCCGTAGCTTCTCGTCTCCCCATACGGGATCTCCCGCAGAGCGGCCCAGACCTTTTTCTGGAATTCCGTTCCCTCCGGTTTTAGCGGCAGATGAAATTCCTTCCGTTCACCGTCAAAATACTCCATGAGCTGGCGGTACGCAAGTTTGATAAGCTCCGGCGTCTCCTGTGTGCCGGCGTCTGTCTCAGCCGGATCCCGGCGTCCGAATCCGATCTCCGTGATCCATCCGCCGCGGCAGACGATGGTCATATCTCCTGCCGGCGTCGGGTATGTCTCCGATCCGCTTTCTCCCACAGCTTTGAACACCACAACCGCCCTCGGCGGGATAATAGCCTGGATTTTTCCCCGCACTTCCGCCGGGAACTCCGACGTGCTGTACTCTGTCTTCCACGAATATCCCACAGGCAGCCTCGGAAGTCCCAGACGATGCGTTCCGAAATGCATGTTGTAGGCCACATAGTAAGAATCCTCCGGCGTTCCGTCAGACTTTTTCCAGTACGGTCCCCAGTAGAGAACTCCCAGCTGACGCCGGAACGGGGCTGTGTCCGTCTTCCACGCGCTCTCCCCGTGGAACGATACATCCGGACAGCCGAGTGACCGGTAATCCGTGCGTTTTGCAGCATGGTCCATATGGAACATCTTATGGGCTTTCCGGAATCGGATCATCTCTTTCACAAACTCGCAGAGATCCCGGTTTTCCTCCAGAAGTCCCCAGTCAAGCCACCCGGTCTCATTGTCCTGACAGTAGGCGTTGTTATTGCCGTTCTGGCTGTTTCCGAATTCGTCTCCTGCCAGTATTAACGGCGTTCCCTGGCTTAAAAGCAGAAGCATGAAGCCGTTTTTCAACTGCTGCTTTCTGAGCTTTAAGATCTTCTCATTCTCCGTCGGGCCCTCTTCTCCGCAATTCCAGGATCCGTTAAAGTCGGTCCCGTCCTCATTGTCCTCCCCGTTGTCCCAGTTGTTTTTCTCATTGTAGGATACCATATCCATCATCGTGAAGCCGTCTGTGTTGGCCATGTAATGGACAGAGCCGTATGCTTCCGGATTCTCCCCGATCTGCTCCATGACCTGCTCCATGACTCCGTCGCCGCCGTTTAAGAACCGGCGCATCACATTCTGAAAGCCGCCCCGGTAAACTGCCAGATTTTTTGTCCTGACCGGCACCGGTCCGCTCTCCGCGTTTTGGGCGCGGGCAGGTTTTGTCTCCGCGCTTTTTTCCAGTCCCCAGTGTTCCGCAAACAGCTTGGTGCGTCTTAAAAACGGATCCGCAGCGGCTGCCTCCGCCGGGAACGTACCGGAAAGCCGGAATCCATCCACATGATATTCCCGTACCCAGTACCGCAGAACGTCAAGAAACTGCCCGGGAGTCTCCCCGCCCGTAAAAAACAGTTCCAGAATGCACTCCATATGTTCTCTGTGAAGTGCTCTGACAAGCGCCTTAAATTCTGTCTCCACCGGCTGTTTTCCGGTTCCGTAGGACGCTTTCAGCGCGTAGAGAAACGACGGTCCGTATCCCCAGTAATTGATCTTTCCCGTCGGCTCCTCCTTCATCTCCCCGTGTTCGGCGCCGGATTCCGGCCGGATGCCGGCTCCCTCCCGCACGGAGGTTTTTGTAAGTACCTCGTCAAATTCCGTCATCGGCATAAGCTCCACCGCGGTCACACCCAGATCCTTCAAGTACGGAATTTTTTCCGCCAGACCCGCGAATGTCCCGTGATGCTTCACCCCGGAGTTTTCCGTTTTCGTGAAGCCACGGACATGAAGGCGATACAGAATCGTCTCCGAGTACGGGATCTCCGGATTTTTGTCCCCCTGCCAGTCGAACGGGTCTGACGGGATGTGTGCTCTCACCGGGCGGATACGAAGCTCGCCCCACTGTTCACGTCCCGTGACAGAACGGGCATACGGATCCGAAAACAACTTGCCATCTGCGAGGAAGCTGTATTCCAGCCCCGACAGGTCATAGCCCGGAAGGCTCATGATCCAGACCTCCCCGATCCTGTCTTCTTTATGAAATGAGATTTTTTCGAACGGATCCTGTTCCCCCGCATGGTACAGAAGAAGCTCCAGCGCTTCCCCCTCATACGGCATCAGGATCTCCACACCGTCCGCTGTCTGTGTCACCCCGAGCGGATACATAATATCATAACTTCTTTTCGTTTTTGTCATTGCATATCCTCCCCGCTGTTTCAACATTTATTTCTGGGCGGCAATTTTCTCCGCCAGTTCATTCAGGTACATCCAGCGCTCCATTTTTTCCTCCAAAAGCGCCTCCGCCTCTTCCTTCTCCGCCATCAGTTTATTTAACCGGTCATAGCTTGTGGCCGCCTCCGCGATCTGCGAATCAAGATCAGCAAGTTTGCCCTCCAGCGCCGCCATGTCAGCCTCGATGGTATCCCAGTCCCGCTGCTCCGCATAAGTAAATTTCAGCTTTTTCTCCCGCGGTCTCTCATATTTTGCGGCTGGCTTTTCCACAGCTTCCTTTTTCCTGTCTGTGTTCCCTGCTCCTGCTGCCTCCGCGGCCTTCGCCTCTTTTTTCCTCTGGTAATCCGTAAACCCGCCCTCATACTGGCAGATCACGCCGTTCCCCTCGAAGGCGAAGATCCGGCGCACCACGCGGTCCAGAAAATACCGGTCGTGGGACACGGTGATGACGATTCCCTGAAAGCTGTCCAGATAATCCTCCAGGATCATCAGCGTCCGGATGTCCAGATCATTGGTGGGCTC
>JALEWG010000210.1 GCA_022788065.1 Lachnospiraceae bacterium
CAGGAAGCACAGGAGGGATAAGCAATATGAGAACAGGCAGGAAGTGGGCGATTGCTCTGGCTTCGGCATTAATGGTCAGTACGGTTTCTGTGAGTTCCTATGGCGCAGTCATTACATATACATCGAAATATTCTGACAGCATCTCCTCTGGCCAGGAGAAGGAAGAAAAGGTCGGCCCCGGATACGAGGAACCGGAAGAAACAATGGAGCAGATCGAGGAGACAACGGAATTTGCAGGACCGGGCGTCACCAAAGTGAGTTTATCGGAACGATATCACGAAGATTACAAAATCTATGAAGAGTCCATTGAAGATTTGTTCTTTATCTACACCAATGTGGCCAACGGCGGGATAACGGATGAGGCCGTTTCCATTGATATTCCGTCAAACATACTGTATACCATGGAAAAAGACGGGATGGAGATGGGGTACATCTCCGGTCAGAAGCTGTGGGCAAGAGGTACGTATGTGCTTCGGATGACAGCAGTGGAAAATCCGGAACTTCCGCTTTCGGAGCAGAAAGAATATCGTACGGTATTCCGGTTCCGTATTCAGGATAAGCCCCCGGAAACAGAAACCGAAACAGAAGTAATTGTGGACAATGCAGCGGATTCACTTTCTGCAAATTCCACGGATGTTCTGGATCTGGAAGCACTTGAGGCGGAGGCAAAGAAAGAGGAGAACTCAAAAGCTCCGTCAGAAAGTGAGAAGGAATTGCCTGTTGAAACAGAAAGCGGTACCGAAGGAACGCAGGGCGAGACAGAGGCAAGCGATAAGTCCGAAGAATCCGCGAATGAAAAGGCGGAGTCTTTCAGAAGTCAGATTTATGATCCGATGATCGGGAAATATCGTGTAACACTGGAAAACGGAATCGAACTGATATCCACCGTGCCGGAGGGGTATATCGGTCCGGATTCGGTGGGGCTTACCGTCCAGGACGATGCGCTGCCGGAAATAAAGCTATATCGAAATGATGAATTGCAGGACTTTGTGAATGGCAACAGTCTGATGGAATCCGGTGTGTACCGCCTGGTGGCAGATGGAAAAGCATACACGTTCCGAATCGTATCGCAGGCCTCCGATCTGGAATATTACCCGGCGCCGGCCGGAATGCGTTTTACAGGGCTGTTCCTGGGAGAGGAATCGCAAAAGCTGCAGTCGGATCAGCTCCTCGTCATGGAGTCGGACGGAATCTATACAATTTTTATGGAAGGGAACGCGGGAGAAGAACTGGAGGTCGTGCTGAAAAAAGACACAGAGGCGCCGGAGGTTCAGGTGACCATAGATGGCGGAAAGGCCGGTATCCAGTATCTGTCTGATGATATAACGGAAATTGCCCTTATGAAAAATGGTACAAATGTTGACGGATTCCATGGCACGATCATCTCCTCGCCGGGAAATTACCGGCTAACCGTATCCGATGCGGCCGGCAATGAGACGGTCAGGGAATTTGCGCTGAAATATCAGATCAATCTGTATGGGATTGCAGCGGTATTTATGTGCATTCTGATCGTGATCGGTGCTGCAGTATTTGTCTACCACACGAAGAGAAACATGAAGATCCGTTAAATGTGGGGTGAGTGATCTTATGCAATATGCCTACCTGGGTTTTGTAGAATCACTGCAGTCAATTTTTCGAAAAGTCTTCGAATCAGTATTGGCGCCGGTTCTAACCGATATTCTGAAAATATTTATAGACTTCATTACAAACTCTGTCTGGGTGCTTTTATCAGAGCTGTTGATCAATTTTTTTACGGCTCTATGCTCCATCATTGATTTCCTCGAAAGCATATTTGATGTGTTTTCCGGGGTTGCGCCAGTGAAAGTTTCGAATAATAAAATGTCTTTGCTGCAGGCAATGTTTGAGATGGAAGGAATATCAACGGCCTTTCTGTACATTACCGTGATGGCTGTGGCGATCTGCATTATTTTTACAATTTATAAGACGGTGAAGTCCATTTCCGACATGGCGTTGGAGGATAAGAATCCGATCAGTAAGGTTCTGACAGACGTCATGAAGGCGATCGTAACCTTCATGATGATACCGTTTTTGTGCATATTCCTGCTCCAGCTGTCATCTGCGATCACAAAGCAGGTGAATATTGCTTTTGCGTCTGCGCAGGGTACGGACGGAAGCATCGGTACCGTTGTATTTCTGGCAGCCGGAATGGATGCGGACAAACAGACAACAACGGCCAAGGATATTCGTACCGGTCAGATTGAAAAATCCTCCGGACGGGCCCCGGCGTTTAATGACAGTATTCGGGGACCGTATATGGCCGGAACCAAAGACTACCGGAATATGAAACAGGTAAAAAAGGATTTTCATTCAGCAAATTTCGATTACCTCATCGGGTTTACTTCAGCGATTCTCCTTATTCTGATTCTGGCAGTGGTGGTGTTAAAGTTTATTCGGCGAATATTTGAATTACTCCTGTTATATCTGGTGTCTCCATTGTTTGTATCAACGATCCCGCTGGATGACGGAGCAATCTTTGCCAGATGGAGAGAGCTTTTTGTGGCAAAATTCTTTTCCGGGTTTGGATCGATTTTTGCGATGAAGTATTATCTGATGGTGGTTCCGTATTTTACAAGCTCCAATCTGGTTCTGTACGATCCATATCTGCCCAATGGCACGATGATCAATAATGTGCTTCGCCTGTTCCTGATCGTGGGAGGCGCCTGGGCGGTATACCATGGCCAGACATTGGTTATGGACATTCTGGCGCCGCAGATATCATTCGAAGAAAAGCAGATGGGATTTATGGTAACCGGACTCCTGACCAGAGGAACCTCAATGGCTTTTTCGGCTGCACAAATGGGAGCAATGGGTGCTGCCGAGCATATGAAAAATTCTGCGATCAATACGGGACAGAAGTTTGGGTCGGGTAGATCCGGTGATAAAGAAGGCGGAGACAGCGGACAAAAATTTGAGGGCGCCGGAGGCAAATAGATGAAAGACATAAAGATTAATGAAGCGTGAAGGAAAGGGAGGTGGAGACTGAATGGAAATGGCATATCTGGGCTTGTTCCAAAAGATCTTTAAGTGGGTGCTGAATCATATTTTCGATCCGGTTTTTAAATGGTTGTCCACACTGCTGTCAACAGCTCTTTCCTGGTTGTTCAATGAGCTCCTGGCCGATATTCTGCTTCCTGTTTTGAAAGATATGGTCACATACTTCGTTGAACTGTTTATGGATATTTTCTGTACACTGATCTATGGGGTGTTCTCAGGGATTTTGAAACTGATTGACTATATGGAGATTGCGTTTGATGTATTTATTGGCGTCCGCGATGACATAACCTTCACGAGCGGCGGTAAGACGACCGTCGGAACGCTGTTGGAAGTACTGTTCCAACAGGAAACGGTCAATAAGGTTTTCTGGATCTTAACAGCAGCAGGTTTGGCAATTGCGATGCTTTTTACAATTTACATGACAGCCAAATCGGCGTTCGACCTGGATTTTGACAACAGAAGACCGGTGTCAAAAGTACTTGCCTCCATGATGAAGACATTTGTACAGTTTTTCACAGTTCCGTTTTTTGTGATTTTTATAATAAAGCTGTCATCGATCATTCTAGGTTCTATTACGACGCTTTTAAATCAGGGCGGCGAAACGACACTTGGCAGAATCATATTTGTAATTTCTTCTTTAAATGCGGCTAAAAATGCAAATTATAATGCAGACTCCAACGCATATGGAATTGTACTGGGAACCAACCGTAACGATACTGTCCGCTATCCGTTTTACAGCTTAAGTGCCGTAAATGCCAGGGATTACGGAGAAATCGGCGTCGTTGAGACGTATTTTGATCTGTCAAAATTTGATTATTTGATCGGATTCATTGTGGCGATTTTTCTGTTTTTCGTTCTTGCAGCCTGCCTGCTTGGATTTGTGCAGAGAATTTTTGAGATCATTCTGCTTTACATGATATCTCCTTATTTTGTCAGCACCATACCGTTAGACGATGGGGAGAGGTTTGGAAAATGGCGTGAATTATTTATTGGAAAAACCTTTTCCGGCTTTGGCTCGGCCATAGGAATGCGTCTGTATCTGATGGTGTGTCCTCTGATTATGGGAGGAAATATCGACTTTGGCGCCGGGAGCAGTCCTGAAATGGGGTATCTTATCAAGTTACTGTTCCTGACAGGCGGAGCGTGGGCTGTATATAAATCAGGTCCGATGCTCACGCAGATCCTGAGCTATCAGGCAGCCCAGTCAGAAATGATGAGTCAGGGGACGGCAAGTTACGGAATCCATCAGGCCACGAGACAGATGTATCGCGGTGGAAAACAGCTGCTGTCACTGGCAGGCAGCGCGAAGGATGCGCTTGGCAAGAAAAAAGGTCAGCAAAATTCCGATGAAAAAAGCGCAAAATATACAGGGAAGGAAAATACCGCCGGGAAGCAGGGCGGCTCTCAGGGCTCCGGAGGAGGATCGTCCGGAGGAGACAGTGGTGCGAACAGAGGAGCAAAATTTGCAGGCTCACAGAAAGCAAAATCCGGTAAGTCGGATGGTGCAGAAACACGTAAGAGTAAGAATGAGAACCGTTGGCGCAAATCGGATCAGGATAAGACAAGGAGCGGCGCACAGCGGTCTGATCAGAGCAAGATTGCAATCGGCTCGCACCGGTTTGACCAGAATAAGAGTGCAGGCAGCTCGAATCAATCCGACCAGAATAAGATTGCAATCGGTTCCCATCGGCTGAACAGCCAGACAAACAAGACTGCAGCGCAGCAGAAAGGAACGACGGCTCAGGATAGGGCGATGCAGAGCAGGCTTGTTCTCAATGGAAACCGGCTTCGTTCGGAACTCGCATCTCAGGCTTCGCAGCAGAGGGGAGCTTTCTCCGGAAGCAATAATCAGAATTCCTCTGTTCAGAAGATAACTGTTATACGGGAAACGCAGATCCGCAGGGAAGTCATACATGTAAAGGACAGCAGCGGAAATGCAGCGCCCCGGTACAGCAGTTACAGCAGATTGGCAAAAACAGCAAACGAAACCGGA